>JAVWCU010000082.1:0-1668 GCA_036648855.1 Bacilli bacterium | reverse complement strand
TCAGTTAATATAGAGTTAGAAGATAAGGGTAATAAAATTATTGTTTTATTAACAGTAAGAGGTTTAAAAGGCGGTCATTCTGGTATAGAAATACATAAAGAAAGAGGAAACTCTAATAAAATTATGGGAAGAATATTAAAGGACTTATCATCAAAAGTTGATTTTAATATGCAATCTATAAATGGTGGATCAAAAAATAATGCTATCCCAAGAGAAATGGATACTGTAATAGCAATAAAAAATTCGGATTTAGAAAAGGTTAAAACTATAGTTTCTAACTGGCAAGATTTATTATTAAATGAATTAAAAACTCAAGATCCAGAAATTAAAGTTTCTTTTGAAGAAATAGAAGATTCAGCTAAAAAAGTATTTACTAAAGAATGCACTAAAAAAGTTGTAGATCTTCTATATTTATATCCTAATGGAATAAACACAAGAAGTGTTGAAATTGAAGGTTTAGTAGAAAGTTCAATAAATCTTGGAGTAGTAACTACTTTGGAAGATGTAGTTGAATTTGATAGTGCTATAAGAAGTTCTGTTGCATCATTAAAAGAGGAAATAACATTAAAGGCTAAAACTATAACAAAATTAGTTGGAGCTGAATTTGAAACAACAGCTGGATATCCAGAGTGGCAATATAATAGTAATTCAAAATTAAGAGATATTTGCCAAAGAGTTCATGGAGAGATATATGGAAAAGAGGCTGAGATTGTAGCTATACATGCAGGTGTTGAATGTGGATTGTTTAATGAAAAATTAGGTGGATTAGATATGATAAGTTTTGGTCCTAACCTATATGATGTTCATACTCCAAAGGAGCATATGAGTATTTCATCAGTAGAAAGTATTTGGAAATATCTTAAGGCAGTTTTAAAAGAATTAAAATAAGGCACATGAAAATAAATAATAGACCAAAGATGCGACGAATATTTTGAGTAAGACAAGGATGTAAATCTGTGGATACTGGTGGTATCTAAAGATTTACAGACGCAGTATTACTCAAAATAGGCAAGCATACTGGTCTACTATTTATTTGATTGTGCCTAATATACATTAAAGCCCATTCATATTTTTTATGGATGGGTTATTCCATTTTATTTATAAATTATAAAATAGTTTCTTATTTTTAATAACATAATGAATAATAATATACTTTACAGAATATATATTATTAGGTGTCTAAAATAGTAACTTATAGATACCTGACAAAGTTATTTATATAAAAAATAGGAGGATTAGACAGTGAGATACACAAAGTATAAGTACAAGAAAAAAAGTAATGGTATGAACTTTTTAATATCTATGATAATGATGTTAGTAGGAACAGCAGCAATTGGACTTATTATGGGAACGTTAATCTTTAATACATTTTTGGGTGGAAAAGACATAAAACCTATTGATCCAAGTCAAGATGTTGTAGCTAAAGAAGTACCAGTAGAGAATAAAGTTTTTTCAGCGATACAATGTGGATATTTTGCTAAGGAAGAAAATGCAAATAATGTACTAGCTACTTTAGGTAAGGATTATAATTCTTTTGTAATTAAAGATGAAGAAAAATTTAGAGTTATAGCAGGGGTATTTACTGAAGAAGAGGGGGAGAAGGCTTTAGTTGAATTAAAGGGAAAAGGGATAGATGCAGCTAAAGTAAAGTTTACTCTTAATGAAGCT
>JAVWCU010000081.1:0-1728 GCA_036648855.1 Bacilli bacterium | reverse complement strand
TAATCAAGTCCAAAGATTTTGGCAAAAGTAATTCATATGCAATTTTCAGAGAACACTCTGAAATCTAGTGATGATGGCGTAGAGGAAACACTCCTTTCCATTCCGAACAGGAAAGTTAAGCTCTACAGCGTCGATGGTACTGCATGGGTGACTGTGTGGGAGAGTAGAACGTTGCTAGGTTAGCGAAAAGACTTAAGATTTATCTTAAGTCTTTTTATTTCTATAAAAGTTTTAATTTTGTACTAGTTAAATTTATATAATAATTGAGTAAGAAAAATTAAGAATAATAGATATTAGTAATAAAGTGATTATAAAAGGTTATTAACAAGTAGAGAAAGTTATACACATAAAGATATTAATTATTGTTATGTTTATGTGTATAACTTTTAATTTTATAGATAATAAATTTATAGTATAAAGAGCTTATTATGATCTATGGTTTTTGTAAGTATAATGTAATAAGTATCTAATGTAAAAGTATATGGAGTATCTATGAATTTTAATATTAAATAAAATAAATCTGAAGCAATAGTAAATAATATTTTTATTATTATATTAATATATGTAATTGCAAATATATACTAGTATTTAGGTAGGTCATAATTAATTGGATACATTTTGGACATGTTTATAGCAGTAGTTATATTTTATGAATAAAACTTATTTGACGCTATTGTAGTTATAATTATAATGAGGTTCTTATGTAAAGACTTATACAAATTATTAAAATTATCAGATAAGATATTAGAAAAATATGATATGTAGAGATTAAGGTATAAATTATAATATGGAAAAATAAAAAGAGCTTATTAGCTCTTTTTATTTTATATAAGAATATCCTTTTTAGTGAAGTTTATATGAGATATTAAATAACAAATTACTGTAGTTATAGCCATACATATAATAGCATTAGTTGTAGTTAGATTTTGATTATTTAATTGTATTGCCAAAGATGAACTCAATAGGTTATTTGCATTTGAATAAGTTGTAAATAGTAAATGACTATATTGTCTTACTGAACTTATAGCTTGAGTAGCTATTGTTACAAATATACTTACTATTACTGAAGTAGCCATAGATGTCATACTACTCTTAAATATTGTTGATAACATAAATACAAATGTTGTAGTAGTTATTAAAAATAATACTTCATATCCTAAGGATTTAGTTGTAAATTCTTTATTTGATACCATCTTTGAAGTATCTGCTATGGATGATAAAATCATTTCTCCTGAATCACTATCATAAGTTTTTTCATATTTTTGTTCAATTCTTATTGGATAATCTTTTGGATTTAAGTCTGAGGTCATATTAACAACACCCATTCCAATAAATTGAGGAATAATTATTAAAGTTAAAACTGTTATAATAGATACAATATATTTTGAAAGTAGTATTTTTCCTCTTTTAGCTGGTTGTACTAATAGGAATTTTAAAGTTGCAGGAGTACATTCTCCAGATAATATATCACTTATAAATACTGCTATACCAACTACAAGAATTCCTAATCCAAACATAATATTTAAATTCCTTAAGAAGTTAAATTGAGTATATTCACATCCTTCTAAAGGAACTATGTTATGTTCTTTTAAATATTTAAGATTTTCTAAAGTCTCTTTAGATTGTAAATACCATTTTTTATTCCATTCAGATATTCCTTCTCTTTCGGTTTGTTCAATTTGTTCTTCTGTATTTTTTATTTCTTCATCAAGTTTTTTAATCCAAGCA
>JAVWCU010000080.1:0-1763 GCA_036648855.1 Bacilli bacterium | reverse complement strand
AGGTTACAGTATCATACTTCACTTTATTTATAAGCAAAACCTATGCGAATAGCATTATAAAAATATACAAGCATATTATAAGCATTAATTTTTCATACAAAAACTTTAAATCTATGATCTAAACATATCGCTCTGCAAAATTAAAATTAATCACTTTATTTTTTGCACAATAAAAGCACTTACTTTTTTAGTAAATGCTTTTTAATATTCTACTCCCCTTCATATGAACTTCTATATTCTAAACTAATAGGTTCTAGAAAAAATAATTCTTGTGTTTTGTTATATTCTAAAACTTTAGCGGTAATTGTATAATTTTGCTCCATAGTAACTGCTTCTGGAATATTATCTCCTATTAACCCTAAATCAGAAATATTCTTATCTTTAAACTTAAAACTAGGACCTTTAAATATAGTTTTACTATAATCACCTGCATAAACTAAAATATCATATCTAGTTTTATAGTCTCCATGATTCATCATAGGAGAATCATTTTTATAGTCTTCATAATTCATCATATGAGCAATATTACCATCAAACCTTATAGTCTTACCTTTATATTTATCAGCGAAATTTTCTACAACTTCTCCTGATTCTAAAACATTTAAAAGTTCTTTTAAATCTTCATTATTATCTACTGTTAGTATTGTATCTTTTTCTTTTTCCTTATTCTGTTCTTTCACATCATCCTTATTTTCTGAGTCAGTATTGCTACTTTCTCTTTTATCAGGAAATGTATGGTATGTAACTATTACCTCAATATCTTCTGGATACCACGTATTAGCTGAATAATCTATATCTCCACCAACAGAAACATGCTCAACTTCTCCATCTTTTGTAGTCCATCCAAATATTAAATCTTTTATAGTTTGTGTTTTGATATTTGTAAATCCTTGTTCTTTAAATAATGCAATAACATCTTTATACATATGTCCTTTTTGTTCTTCTGATATAGCTGGTGTTTCTGCCTCCCCAGTATGATCAGTACTATTTAATCCTATTCCTACTACAGCTAATACTAAAATCACTGCTACAATTATACCTATATTTTTTTTCAATGATTTCCCCTCTCTCATTCATTATTTTTGCATATTTAACCACTTTTATTATACATTATGTCACTTTTTATTTCTTTAAAAACTATCAAATTCGAGCCCCCAAACTATGGCTTTTTTACTGTCCTTATTTTTCATTAATTAATTTATGAATTAATCCAACAGAACATTCAAACCTAGTAGCTATCTCTTTTATAGTATTTCCACATTCTCTAAGCTGCTTAATTTCTTCAACCTGAGCATCAGTAAACTTGGCTCTTCTACCAGCACCTCTAGCATTATGCATAAAAGAATTTTTCTTAATTCCATCTAGATCTTCCATAGTTCTCTTAAAATTTTCATCAACTAATTTAGCCCACTCTCCATGATAATATAAATAATCTTCTCTATATCTATCAACATCATTTTCTAGCTTCTTATTACGAGCTTCTAACCTAGCAATAATATCATTTAAACAAACTACCCTCTGCTTTAACTCAGCTATCTCCAGTTCACTAGAATTATCATCTACTACATCATTAATAGTAGTAGTATTTAAAATTATATAATAGTAATTCTCCTTAGAATACATATCACTAGCCACTGATTTAAACCCACCTATAAGCTTTTCAAACCTCTTAGTCCCTAAATTTACAAACCTCTCAGTAGTATAATTAAAAGCCCACATAACAACCTTATTTTCTTTCTGGTCTACAGTTATACCAATATCCT
>JAVWCU010000079.1:0-1994 GCA_036648855.1 Bacilli bacterium | reverse complement strand
TTCTTTTCTCTAATTTATTAAATATTTACTTAATTTCAGAATAAAACTATTTATTAAGAATAAAAGCATTTATTTATTTCTAAATTATGTTAAAATGAAGTATAGAGAAAAGAAAGAGGTTGAGAGGCTAATGAATATAAAGAAGATTATTAAAGGAGTACTTCCTTATTTAATAATTATTGTGCTTATTTTATTACTAAAACAATTTGTAATAACAACAATTAGAGTAAATGGAACATCGATGGATAATACTTTAAAAGATGGGGATATTATGCTATTAGACCGGATTGGATATAAGTTTAATGACATTAAGAGATTTGATATAGTAGTGGTTAAACGCCCTGATGATGATGTGATAAAGAGAGTTATTGGACTACCAGGAGATCATATTAAATATGTAGATTCTAAGCTATATATTAATGATAAGATAGTAGATGAGAGCTTTTCCCATAAACTAACAGAAGATTTTAATATTAATTCTATTGCTCTTGAAGTTATTCCTCAAGGAGAATATTTTATATTAGGAGACAATAGAACTGATTCATATGACAGTAGATATTTTGGCTCTGTTAAAAAACAAGATATTTTAGGAAAAGCAGTTTTGACAATCTTCCCTTTTAATAGATTAGGAGTAAAGAAATAATATAAGCCTTATAATATAAGGCTTTTTTAAACAAATGAAATTAGTAGTTAGTAGTAAAAAATTATATAATAGGCTACTTAATAAATGGATAATTACTAGAATTTTTGATTTTAGTTAATGCTAGCTATGGGAGATGATAGGAAATATGAAGAAAATATTATTTGCAACTAGTAATGAAACTAAGTCAAAGAGATTTTCCAAAGGCTTATTAGAAAAAGATATTGAAGTAATAAATTTAAAAGATTTAAATTTAAAATTAGATGATGAAGAGAATGGAAAAAGTGCAGTAGAGAATGCTTTAATTAAGGCAAGAGAGGCTTATAGAAAAACAAATATCAGTGTCATAGGGTTGGATGATTCATTATATTTAGAAAATGTTCCAGATAGTATTCAACCAGGTTTATTTGTGAGAAGAGTTAACAATAAGACTTTAACAGATAAAGAAATGTTAGACTATTATACTAATTTAGTTAAAAAATATGGAGATAAAGGTAAAATCAACTGTAGATGGGTTTATGGTCTGGCGGTAATTAATGAAAAAGAAGAAGAATTTACATATACTTGGTATAATGATAATTTTTATATGGTAGATACTCTATCTGATAAGATCAATCCGGGATATCCATTAAATTCTATTTCAAAATATAAAATAATAGATAAATATTTTACTGATATAACAGCAGATGATCAGAAAAAAGTAAAGATTAATGAAGATGAGGTAGTAGATTTTATTGCAAATCATATATAAAAAGGTACAAAGGAATAATGCAGTTTATATTAATGATAGGAGCTTCAGATATAACAGATATAATAACCAATACATTAGGTGTAATAATTGGAGTTGCTCTAAATAATTTATTACTTAAATTATTTAAATCAAATGATAAAATACCAAAATTAAGCGGTTTTAGAGGTATAATTAGTAAGAAGATTATACACTTGGAACTCCTATAAAAATTGAAAAGGAGATGATAATAATGAATGAATTGAATGAAAATAATAACCTGCTAATTTATAAAAATAAACAAGGGAATATTCCAGCTATTAGCAAACATCTTAATAATATATTTAGTGATGAAGAGCTTGAAGAAAGAGTGGTTGTTTCCAAAATGGAAAATACCACTACGACAAACAGCAACTGGTGATTACAATGTAATTAAGGACTTTCAAAAACCTAGATAACTAAAGGCCTTGTGAGAAATAACATTTTACATAGTTTAATATAAAATTATAAAGGCGATTGCAACAGTTAAGAACATAGAAAAAGAGGTGATTAAATTTGAAGAATAATATTATCGAAGTTCAAGATATAAGAATAAATATAACTAATATAAATGAAAAAGACTATATA
>JAVWCU010000078.1:0-2455 GCA_036648855.1 Bacilli bacterium | reverse complement strand
TTGTACATTGTTTCTAAGAATTCTGGTTGATAGTATTCTAATTTAGCTTCTACTGCTGTATTAATTGTAGATACTGGATATTTTACATTAAAATACATCATGCTAGTACCGATATCTTTATTTGAAGCATCTACTTTAATTGTATCAAATCCATAACCAGTTTCATATTTATCTAAGTTCATATTGCTCATAGGTCTATATTCTCTATAGTTTGGATTGAAAGCTTTTGCATAATTGTATACTGCTTCGATTGGTTGTTGCACTTGACCTTCTCCATGTTGAATCATTGTATGGAATCCAATATTGATTTCTTCTTTCTTTTGTTCACTTGTCATGGGTTTCTTTGGTCCATAATAATATTCATATAATAAGTCTCCAAATACGCCTTGCATTAGTTCTTTACCTGCTTGGTCATCTGGTGCTACTGCTAACCAACTCATGTCTTTCTTAAATTCTTCTTTAGTTGGAACTGCTGCTTTTAATGAAGCTGTTGTGCAAATTGTAGTTGCTGCTAATACTAAACCAAATGTAATCATTCTGATTTTCTTTAACATGATAATTCTCCTATGCTTTTAAGGCTAAAGCCTAACCATTCTATTTTTTTAATTAATCCCAATAATCGATACAATCATATTCACATTCACTTATTACAAATGGCATTATAATCTCTGCTTCTGAATTTAAATTTTCATTTTGTATTTTTTGATAATATGGTGAATAACTATATTTAGTTTCTATTACATCTATTAATTCATCAAGACTAAATACTTTTTCATTTTCTTTAAGAGTTTTACAAAATACATAAGCTCCAGAACCTTCATTCATATTACCTTTTGCAAATGATTGTGCAACTGTTAATCTATAAGTCCAACTACAAATATCTAAATCTTTAAGCTTGTACTCATTATTTAAATTAGATTTATGATAAATTGTCATACCTCTATATAGTTTATCATGATGTAATGATATACCTTGTTTAACGCATTCTTTTGCAAGTATAGTCATTCTTTTTCTTAAGTCATTATTGTGATAAATATCTGCGTAAGGTTCTTGCCATTCTTTTACTAAATCAATTACCATTTGAACTTCATTAGTAAATATATCGTCATTTGATACTAAAGTTTTAACACCCTGTTTGATTGATTGTCTAAAATTTTGTTCCATTATAAATCCCCCTTATGAATATTAATTAATTTTCTTTTCCAACTGTTTCGTCTTCCAACATAGTTGTGTCTCCTTTCTACAAGGAATGGCATATTGAGGCACATCACTAAATTTACATAATATTAATTTCTTATATCCTATGCTCCTTTCTTTAATATAAAATACTAAATAATATTTATCTATTATACACAGTTATAATATATACGTGAAATAATAGACTTTTACACATATTTAATATTTCATTTAAATATACAAATAAATTTATATACTCAAATCAAATATTAAATAGAAGAGACTATATCCTAGTCTCTTCTTTATATTCTTTAAATTATCTTTTGTATGTAGTTTGGTTAATACTTGATATTATTACCTTTATTATCTTTTACTTGTACTAGTATATCACCATTCCAAGTCTGACATCTTTTAAATCCATTATTAGTATAGTATAATGTCTCATGTCCTTTCTTATCATATTCTCTCCAACATTCAAACCCAGTAATATTATCTTTATGATAAACAGGATTACTCTGCTTATCATATTTCCATTCTTTATCTACTGTAAGAGATTTGATTTTAATTAAATTACTAAAATCATCATAAGTTCTTTGTTCATTTATTTGTCGACCTGTAATTGTATTTATAGTAGTACTTTTCTTTTTCATAATATTTCCCCCTAATTATAATATATACATGAATCACAAATTAAATTTTTACTATTAAATATAACTCTACCACAATCTAAACATTTTGTATAAGGAACGTCATTAATAATATTATTAAAATATTCTTTAAAGATATGATTTACTTTAGTATGAATAAATATCATAAGTGTATCTTTAGAATAAAGATTATATTCTTTATCTAATATTATATCTTTTGGTAAATCAAACATCTGGATTAATATTTCTTGTGTATTGGAAAATGCAAAGTCTTTATGCTTGTAATCGCTATACTCTACTTCTACTAGAAATTTTGCAACTTTCTTGATATTATTATTCATAAAATCCCTCCTACTTATATCAATGCAATTATTTTCAAAGTTATTGATAAATCTAAATATCTGTATTATAAGATTTAGTAGGCACACGATTTGCCTACATTTCTATATCTAATTTTCAATATAGATTATATGGAATATTCTAAATTTCAACTATTCACTTCTTATTATCACTTACCTATGATTACGCCAAATCTACAGTTACATCATTACCGAATAAATTATTAATAGTATATCTGATATACTCTTGACATTTTTCTTTAACATTTTTAATATTATTATTTTCAGATTTAT
>JAVWCU010000077.1:0-2557 GCA_036648855.1 Bacilli bacterium | reverse complement strand
AATAACTATTACTGATAATAGTTCAATTAAAGTAAATCCTTTATTTTTCATATTAATATCTCCTATATCTATAAACAATATTCTTTCTACAAGTTTATCTTCTTCTTACTAGTATTACGCAAATCCATAATATCATAAGCATTCTCAGCTAAAATATCTGCTTCTTTAGCCTTTTCTACCTTAATACCCATTTTATAAAACCAAAAAGAAATTAAAGCTAATACAAATGGCCCATATATAACTAAATAATCTGCCTTAGAATATTCTATTTTATTAGTTAATATAAGTATTACTATTGTTGTATCAAATATAATAGATATAAAACCTGCAATGGCATATTTAATACGGATACTTCTAACTCTCTTATCTAATCCCATAAAGCACCTAAAAACTATACCTAATGGAATAATTCCTGCTAAACAATATAAAAAAATCATATATAGCCTCCTACTATATATAGAATAGCATTCATCAATATAATAGTCAATTATTCAATAAAATTATGCCTTACTTTTTATGAGTACTAGTAATTAATTCATCCTTTCTAATAATAAATAACTGTTTATCTCTATAAAAGCCATAGAATATAGTACCTAACTGAGTCTGTTCTTTATCTAATATTTTATTTAACCATTCTGGATTTTTATCTAGTTGACGTAAAGTATCAAATTGAATTTCTCCATCTAATATTAAAGGTAGTGGATAATCACCATGAACTTTATTATTCTTTTCAAAGACAGATAACTTACCACTTGTTTCCAATATAGCAAAGTCTACATCCTCAATTGACTTAACTTTATCTAGCCTTAACTGAGTAAGTAAATCATCCATATTATATCTTTGCTTAACCATTTCCTTAAAATTAATTAAACCCCTATCTATTATAACTGAAGGTTTACCATCAAATAAGTCTCTTATTTTAGAACTCTTTAGAGATATAAAAGCTAAACTAACTTGAATTGCTAAAAGTAATAAAATAGGAAGAATTGATAAAAATATAGATTCTTCCCTATTATCAATAGATATAGCTGCTAATTCTGCTATTAAGATAGAGACAATTAAATCTACTACTCCTAGTTGTCCTACTTCCCTTTTTCCCATTACTCGGTAAACTAGAGTAATCAAAGAATAGAAGATTCCTGTTCTTACTAAAACTATAACATAGTCCATCTTATCACCTATTATATTATGGTATAAGGAATATTATTTTATACAAACTCATAAAATTAAGTAGAGGTGAGTTATGAAAATAATTAATTATTTAAAAAGTCTCCTAGTTATGTTTTTTATTATTTTTACTCTTAGTTTAATAGCAACTATGCTTCATTATTATAATATTCTTGGTATAAAAGGATTAGGTTACTTTAAAATAATTGTGCCAATTATCAGTATTATATTTGGTGGTTTTGTTCTAGGAAGAAGAAGCAAAACTAAAGGCTTTTTAGAGGGATTAAAGTTAGGGGGTCTATATCTAGTAATCATGACTATTTTAAGCTTATTGGTATTTAAAAATGCTTTTAATATCAGAATATTATTATATGATTTAATTCTTTTATTATCAGGAATGTTAGGTAGTATGATAGGTATAAATTTTAAAATAAAAGAACTAAGTATTTAATTAGTTCTTTCTTTTTTAATTAAGGTTTGGCAACATAACGAGAAGTTCTAGAACTATGCATAATTCCAGGATCATTCGCGATAACAAATAATCCAGATGTTGATCCTCTATTATAGTATCCACCTTTAAAAAACCAAGGTATATTACTATTTATAAAACCTGAAGATAAGTCTGAATACCATCCTATAGTACCATCTGCATTAGTAGCATCTCCTTTTATTCCTGTTTGGTCTGTATATAGGTCATAATATTTAGGATCGGGAAAAGTAGTAAAACCGGATGATGCAGATATTCTATTATATACCCCCATGGCATATTCCCAAAGTCCACCAGACATATCATAAATTCCATAGATTGTTCCAGTTGTACTAGCTCCAGTTCCTGTCAAATCTTTTTCATATGTATAAGTACAGGTATTAATTGCTGATGAACTAGTATTACCAGCACTACAACCAGTAAATCCTTTGTCATTAGCCCAATAGTTATTTATATATACTTCTTTATTTGCCCCTGCATAGTTAGGATTACCATACTTGCCATATTTACTTTGAGATAGGTATGTAACTGCTCCCCAATCAATGTTTTTCATCATATGAACATCGCCACTTGCTGTACTAAATCCATACTGATTACCTCCATTTTGCATAGCACGACTAGCATTAAAGAAAGCTGACAATACCTGATTTGCAAGAGGGTTAGAGTTTGGTTTTATAGTTGGAGCATTAATAGTTCCCGTTAGTTCAAATTTACCAAACCACAATCCGGATATATTCTCTCCTCCAAAATTAAAGGATGGATGAAGTGTATACCCTGCACTTGGAGTAGTATCTGTTCTATTCTTAAAATTAACTTCTATCTCTCCCGGTAAAGCAGCACTTGTTCCCCCTTTACCAAAAGGAGCTTCTACTTTATATTCATATTTTGGTATCCATACCCACA
>JAVWCU010000076.1:0-2634 GCA_036648855.1 Bacilli bacterium | reverse complement strand
CTTACAAAGTTAATACTAGGTCTATTAAATAATCTATATTTGTAAGTAGAAGTACCTAATCCTCCTGAAATAAGTAATTCTGTATTTTCAACTTGATATTGCTCTTCATAATACTTTTTAGCACCTCTAATTGTTTTTAAAGAACCAATAACGGGTAATCTTATCTGACCATTGTGAGAATGTCCTGCTAAAGCTAGGTCTACTTTATAATTAGTTAATATTTTATCTAGATTATCTGGTTCATGTAGTAGGGAAATAGTATATATATTCTTATTACTATTTTCTAATTTAAAGTACTCATAGGCTTTATCAATATTATCTTTTTCTTTAATGCTACTACTTAATCCTGTTAGTAGGATAGGTTCATAACCTTTGTAATAAATCAGTTCATAATTATTATCTAGGAATTTAAAACCACTACTATTTAAAATATCAGGATATAGTTCATTGCTGTAATCATGATTACCACTTATAGCATACTTACCAGTAGTAGCTTTAAACTCTGTTAATAAGCTTTTTAAGTCGTTTATATCTGTATCTGTATATAAGTAGTCTTTATCTATCAAATCTCCTGTAAATACGATTAAATCAGGTTTTAATATATTAGTTTTTTTAACAATGTTTTTTAAGGCTCTTTTATCTATAGTAGAACCATAATGTAAATCACTAAATTGGACTATTTTAAAACCATGGAATGAACTAGGTAGTAGTTGATTATCTATTTTATATTCTTTTATAAGTAATCCGGAAGTAGCAATAAATCTAGAGTAGAGTACTCCTAGAAAAACTATAATTATGATAAGTATAAGTATTTTTAATAAAATAAATAAGTATTTTTTATCTTTAACTTTCTTTTCTTCTTTAACTAGTTCTTTTTGTTTTAGTTTACTTTTTTCTTCTCTTGTCATGGTAGCATCACCACAGCAGTTAAGATAGAAATACTAGTTAGCATAACATTATGTATTAAATGCATCATAACAGAAGAATAGATATTATCAGTTTTTTCTAGTATATAAGCAAAGGCTATTCCTAATGATGAATAAGGAATTATATAAAGTAAATCCCAAATACTCTTAAGGGAAAATACTACATGTAGGGAACCAAAGACAATTCCTGAGGTTAAAATAAATAACCAAGGTGATTTAATTATATCTTTAAAAGCTTTTCTAAAGACTAATTCTTCAATAAATGGTGCAAGTAATCCTGCACAAATAAAGGTTATAAGTGGTGATGAACTAAGCATAGACTGTACTGCTTGCTCATTACCTGCAGTACTGTTAGGCGCTAATAAATTAATTAATAAGTTAGATACAATCATTACCATAAGACCAATAAACCAGTATTTAAAACTACTATCAAAGATAGAATTAAAGTTTTTTAATAAGTCTTTAAAGTCTTTAACTAGATCTTTAAAATATAAAGAGACACAAGCTATTAAAACACATATATCTGTAAATAATGATAATAAAGAACTAATTAAGGGGGACATTGTACTAGTATTTATAGCAAATATTTTAATAGGAATTAATCTAAATAAACTAGCACTAAAGAATATAACAATGACTAAGGCGGTTTTAGGTAAATATTTTAAATCTATTTTACCTTTGATAATATAGAAGTTATAGATATTTAATAATAAAGCAGTCGGAATAATTATTAAATAATTTATCTGGTATTTTAGTAAGTAAGCACATAAAATTGTTATAACAATTGACATAATTAACCAGAGAAAAGTTATAATGCTAGTTTTAGTATTATCTAAGTTAGGTAGTCCTTTATATTTTAATATAATAATTGGTATCAGAGTAATAAAAGAGGTTAAAAACAGGATGTTATAATTCATAGACTTTCTCCTTTGTATTTTATAATATCTTTATTTTATCATAACTTGACAATTTTATAAATGGTTTACATTTTTTTGTTGTAAAAATTCTTAAAATAATGTATTCTTAAGATAGTAAATAATTAGTAAGGTTTTGGAGGTACTATGAATAATAATAAAATAAAACATAGTTTATTAATATTAGGTATTTGTGTAATAAGTTGTACATTTATTTTAATTGGTACAAGTTATGCTTATATTTCTTTAGAACAGGGTGGACAGAAGAATACGGTTCAGGTAGGTAATTTAACGATAGGTTATAATGATAATGGTAATAGGCTTAATTTAGTTAGTGCTTATCCAGTAAGTGATGCTGTAGGACAAGGTAGTACTGGTTACGCTTTTACAGTTTCTAATACGGGTACAGTTCCAATGCGTTATAATATTCAAATATTAAATGATCAGGCTACAATTAATAGTGAGGGTTGTTCTGGTAAACTCTTATCTTTTTCAAATATTAAGTATAGTTTAAATGGTGGTTCACCAGTTATTCTTGCAAATGTAGGTAATAATTATACTATTTCTTCAGGACGCTATTTAGGGGCAGGAGCTGCTGAGAATCTTAATATTAGAATGTGGATTACAGATGCTAGTGGTAATGAAATATTGGGTAAGCATTATCACGGGAAGATTTCTATTACTGGGACTCAAGCATAAATTAATGATATTTAGTGATTAGGGTAGTCCTTACTCTTTATTAGAATAAAAAATGCTTGGTATCATTACAAAGTTGTGTTATAATGTATGGAGAA
>JAVWCU010000075.1:0-2752 GCA_036648855.1 Bacilli bacterium | reverse complement strand
AGGATATTGGTATAACTGTAGACCAGAAAGAAAATAAGGTTGTTATGTGGGCTTTAAATTATACTACTGATAGATTTGTGAATTTAGGGACTAAGAGATTTAAACAGCTTATAGATGGATTTAAATCAGTGGCTAGTGATGTGTATTCTAAGGAGAATTATTATTATATAACTTTAAATACTATTACTATTAATGATGTAGTAGATAATAAATCTAGTGAATTGGAGATAGCTGAGCTAAAGCAGAGGGTGGCTTGTTTAAATGATATTATTGCTAGGTTAGAAGAGCGCAATAAGAAGCTAGAAAGTGATGTAGATAGATATAGAAAAGATTATTTATATTATCATGGTGAGTGGGCTAAGTTAGTTGATGAAAATTTTAAGAGGACTATGGAAGATCTAGATGGAATAAAGAAAAACTCTTTTATGCATAATGCTAGGGGAGCTGGCAGAAGAGCTAGGTTTAGTGATGAGCAGGTTATGGAGATTAAGAAGCTTAGAGAGAGTGGAAATACTATAAAAGAGATAGCTACTAGGTTTGAATGCTCTATTGGATTGATTCATAAATTAATAAATGAAAAGTAAAAATATTATTATATAAATATCTGTTGTAAATAAAAAAATATTGTATAATAGTAAGACCAATATATATGGAGGTATATGAATGTCAAATATAATTAAAGAAATATCTATACCTGCTGATAATGATGGATATGCATTATTACAGTGTCAGCTATGTGGTGAGTTTTTCAAACTAATTCCAGGAGAAGTAGAAGAGGATGATGTAATTCAGCTATGGTGTCCATGTTGTGGTCTAGTAAATGAAAATTTATTTACAGATGAAGTTATTGAACTTGCAATGAAAATTGCTGAAAATAAGGCTATGGATATGATATTTGAAGAGATGAAAAAATGGGAGAGACAATTTAAGGGTTCTATGGTTTCATTTAAAGCAGGTAAAAGACCTAAGAAAAAAGAAGAAATGCCTATAATTGCAGGAATTGAAAATTTAGAAGTTCAAAAATATGAGTGTTGTGGTAGACGTGCAAAGATAAAGCCGATAGCTAAAATGAGTGGTAGCTATTGTCCATACTGTGGGGTGAGTTATTATGGAAATAAATAAAAAAGATTTAAAATCAATTAGCTATGATTTTAGACGTATTTCAAATAGATTAATTACAATTTCATATAAAGAAATGAAATCTGTACTGACAATGTTTATAAATCATATTGAAGGTAATGAAATAATTTTTGACTATATAAATAGCTGCAAAAGATTAGGATATGATGTAGAAAAAGACTTTGAAGAAGTTGCAAGTAGTTATGGTAGACAAGTATTTAATTTAGGTATATCAGAGGAAGAAGAAGTATTTACATCATATAAAATATTAAAATATCTTGTTGAAACAGGATCTGATTGTAGTATGGTTGCTATGGGATACTCAAAGGGTAATACATATGATGAAAGAATTAGAGCTTTTAATAATAGGGTATCATTAGTATTAATACAACATATCGAAGGATATCTTATGAAGATAGGAATAAAGATGGGGTACGATGAGGAGGAGAAATATATGGTTACAATAAACGGTACACAAGTAAATATATCAAAGGATCATTCAACATTAAATGCAATACAAAATAATAATGGTACTGAATCTAATGATTTAGTAAAATTAGTTACAGCTATTAAAGGTTTAATTGATGAAACTATACCAGATGAAGAAAAGGAAACAATAATAGAAAGTGTAGAAACAATACAAGAGCAGTTACAAAGTACAACTCCAAAGAAGGGGCTTATAAAAAATTGTATGCTAGGGTTGAATACAGCTATATTAGGTGTTCCTCATGCAATTACTTTGTGTGAAAATGTAAAGACTTTTGTTGCTTATGTAGCAGAGCAAATAAAATAAACATGCTACGCAAAGAGGATTTATTAAATTAAATACTGGTGCATATGAACCTTCGGTTATCAGCCCCGGTATGTCCAATGCTTTCACTTCGTAAAAAATAATACATACAAAGCGAGGCTACAATATAGCTCATATGACAGAGGATTTTTCCGATTATGATATGAACTATATTGTAGCCTTATTTACGTGCTTACTATTTACTACGTTTCAGCCTTGGACATACATTCCCACCGCGCTCTCTGCTCCCCCACCATCCATCCCTTTGCTTAAATTAAGTTAAGGTCCGATGAATTTAATATAATTGCTGTAGCTAAAGAATAGTAGCGGAGGATAGTTGAAGAAGAAGCAAAGACCGCTTCTACATCAACTATCTTTATTTATATGTTGGGGTCAAAATCTATGGGGTCAAGTCTGACCTCACAGATTGCAGCAAAGAGCGCTGCAAACTGTGATGCCAGACTAAAACCTTAGTGCATTTATAGCCCATAATATTATGGGTTATATTTACTTTACTTTTAGAGTTTATAGAGTTATATTTTAAGGATTTAGATAAGTATATATACTAGCTTATAGTGTTGGTGTTACTGTTATACAGAGTTTTGATACTTATGGAGTTTGGCTATCGCCACCGCGCTTTTCGCTCCAATCTTTTGAGCAAAGAGCGCTCAAAAGGATTTCCACTACAATCGCTAACTCAAAACCATCTTTTAATCAAATATTATATGGATATTGGGAGATTATAGCTTTGAAGTTAGTTATATAGTTAAAGATAGGCCTATCGGCCATGCCCCTCTGACTAATCCTCAACGCACAAACACTGCTCACTGCATAACATACTAC
>JAVWCU010000074.1:0-2927 GCA_036648855.1 Bacilli bacterium | reverse complement strand
CCACTTTTTAAGTATAGCACACTACTATATATT
This sequence comes from Bacilli bacterium, assembly GCA_036648855.1. GTDB lineage: Bacteria > Bacillota_I > Bacilli_A > RF39 > UBA660 > Faecenecus. The sequence continues at coordinate 2,894 of JAVWCU010000074.1, read as the reverse complement.
ATGCAAATGTTTTATTTATATGATAGTAAAATATTAGTATAAAAGGCAAATATACCCTATTCTCCCCTTAAAAACTACCTATAAAGCTAAATAATATGCTATATTTAATGATGAAAGAAGATAATGTTATGTTTGAAGAATTAAATTGTTGTAAATTATGCCCTAGAAATTGCAAAGTTAATAGAAATAATAACGAAGTTGGTTATTGTAAAGCTACTAATCAAGTTAAAGTCGGTCGTGCAGCACTTCATTTATGGGAAGAACCATGTCTATCAGGTCAAGAAGGCTCTGGTACAGTTTTCTTTTCTTACTGTAACTTAGGCTGTATATATTGTCAAAACAGTGAAATATCTACTGAAAATAAAGGAAAAGTTGTTACAATTGAAAGATTAGCGGATATTTATTTAGAACTACAAAATCAAGGAGCTAATAATATTAATCTGGTAACTCCTACTCACTATATTCCCCAAATCAAACAAAGTCTAATTATTGCTAAGAGTAAAGGCTTAACTATTCCTATTGTCTATAATACTAGTAGTTATGAAAATGTTGAAGCTTTAAAACTATTAGAAGGATTAATAGATATATATTTACCAGATTTAAAATATACCAGAGATGACTTAGCCATCAATTATTCTCATGCCCCTAATTATTTTTCCTTTGCTAATTCTGCTATTGAAGAAATGTACCGACAAGTAGGAACTCCTATTTTTAATAAAAATGGTATTATGCTAAAAGGAGTTATTGTTAGACATTTAATATTACCTGGGGAGATTAATGATTCTAAAAAAGTTATAAAATATTTATATGATACTTATCAAGATAATATTTTTATTAGCATAATGAATCAATATACTGTTGTTAAACAGTTAGAGTATCCTAACTTAAATAGAAGTGTAACTGATATAGAATATCAAAGTATAATAGATTATGCCTTAGATATAGGTATAAAAAACGGTTTCATCCAAGAAGGTGAAACCGATAAATCAAGTTTTATTCCAAGTTTTAATGGGGAGGGAGTTTAGTAGAACTAAGCTCTTTTTTAAAATCCAGTTTATCTCTGTAACGCATTAAAACAGTTTCTAAAACTAATCCTAATAAGGGGAAAATAACTGGTACTATTTTAAATAAAGATAGAATACTTAAACAAATAGTCAGTACTGCTAAAATCATTATAAATACCCTTAGGTATTTTCTTTTTTTATATTTATCCATAATCACTTCATTATTTGCTTTAATCATTATTATTAATTCCTCCTTTAAATCTGTAATGTCCTGTTACTCCCCTAGTTTGATTCCAGTAAATAAGGGCATTTTCTTCTCTATTTTTTTGCCCTGCATTATGAATAATAAAGGGTATACCTTGACTATTTCTATAATCAGATATAATAGCAATATGTGAATAATCTTTGCCAAAAATAACTATATCTCCTGGCATCCACTGATCTATTTGCCTAATATCATTAGTTAGTATTTGACTAGTTCTCTCAAAAAAAACTTTTAAATTTTTCACTCGTCTAAAATCAATGTTTTTATCTGGTTTTCCTTTAACATTAGGATATAAATTAGTATGCTCTTTTATATCAGCATCGACTAAGTCTTTTAACAAATAACCCGCATTTTTAAAAGCTCGCCAAACAGTATCAGTACATACACCCTCCTCAGCTGGTGGATAACCTTCTTTATAATAAGCACTCTTATAAACCGGATGACTTAACGCTTCTTGTTTAGCTCCTAATAAAATATCGGTATAGTCATCTAGCCCATTATTATTTTGATCAATCGGGCTTTTTATAACTGTAATATTAAAGTCCTCAGCTTTAAATTTATTTGTACTAAAAAAAGGTAGAATGTAATAAATAAGGAAAAACCAAATAACAATGGTAATAGTAACCAAAATCAATAACCTTTTCTTTCTTATTTTATGGTGAAAAACTACAAATGAAAGTAATAATCCAAAGCCACCTCCGAAAAGGGAAATAGTAAGAAGAACTATTTCAGGTATTCTGGTCCTATTTTTCACTGCTAAATATTTATCTAATCCACTTATACAAAAAGAAAAAAGGTTGATTACAAGTAGAACAGTTATAGCTAATTCCATTTTAATCACCTCTTATAAATTTATTTATTAGTTGTTTTAGTCTTCTTTTTAGGTTTAGGCTTTACCTCTTCAATTACTGCATCTGGTATATCATCCTCAAGATTCTCAGTTAAAGCATCTCTAAGATCATTAACACTCTCATTTACATAGTCAGACACATTCTTGACATTTTTTTTAAGTATATAAGAATTAACTATATCCATAACAGCATAAAGAGTAATAACTCCTCCAATGATCTGCATTAATAATGTAGCCCCTTTAAAAGGATTAAAGATAAATAATATTCCTAGTCCCAAAGTAATAACTGCTATTATCAATGTTGCAATCCACCCATCACTTTTATATTCTTTTAAACTAAAAGCATATTGCATTTTAATAATACTGTTAATTATCATCCAAATTCCTAAAACTAAAGGTAAAATAGAGGCAACGGCTTTAGGATTTACAATCAATAAGCTTCCCGCTAAAACACAAATTACTCCATATATCAAATCAAACTTAAAGATATCTCTAACATCTGTATTACGAAAATATTTAAGAAAAGCAAATATTCCTGCAATGATAATAGCAATACCCACAATCATTGATATAGCTGTAATTACAGCAGCTGGTTCTATCATTAATAAAATACCTACAATTATAAATAAAATCGATGATACGACTGATCCCCACCAAACTTTATTGAACTCTTTTTTTAATTCTTTCATGCTTACTCCTAAGATAATTCTTATTTATATTAAAGCATAATTTAGAAACTTTGTAAATAATTATAGCTAAAATCCTTCTTAGGAAT
>JAVWCU010000073.1:0-2937 GCA_036648855.1 Bacilli bacterium | reverse complement strand
ATAAAGTTATTTCTTTAAGCTTTAATAATTCAACTACTGCTCCAGCTCGACCTTTAACTCCAAGTTTTTGCATGGCATTAGAAATATGATTACGCACTGTCTTCTCACTAATTCCTAATATTTGGGCAATTTCTCTAGTCGTTTTATTAAGTACTAAAAGTTCAAAAACTTCTTTTTCTCTCTTAGTTAATATTCCCTTACTCACTTTTTTCACTCCTTCTCATAAAACTTTTGTTTATTACTCATATTATTTTATGATAGTAAGTGAAAAAGGCTTAGTTATTTAGCCTATTATATAATTATTTTTCAAATTTAACAGTTACATAGACATGTTCCTTAAATGATTCCTGAATAGAACGCATTATATTATTAGCCTGTTGATTATTATGTTCCTTAGCCACTATAACAACCTTTACCTGATTCTGATCTATTTTAATAAAATTATCGACCTTAAAGTTTTTCTTTATCTTAGCTTCTAGTTCATCCTCTTTACCCTTAACTGTATTCAAACACCTAATCTGTTCATAAGCACTATTTTTATCCTCAGTAGAAGCTTCTGCACTTGTTAAAGTCTCTTGAAGAGTCTCCTCTAGTGTCTTTCTTTCTTCATCTAAACTAACCCGCATTGCAACTAGAAGATCACTCTCTTCTACATTAACAGTATTAGTAGATTCATTACCCTTAGTACTTACTTCATCACTATTCTTTTTACTAGAAATTAATAATTCACTAGGCATAGTAATATAATAGACACTCAAAACTAGTATTAAACTAAATAATGTTAAAAACCATAAATTCTGCTTATTAATCACTGTATCTTCCCCTTTTCTATTACAATATATGAGAGGAAGTACAACTTATTACAAAATCTAGTTTATTTTTTAAAAAATCTTTCTATTAAATTCTTTTGTTTCTTTTTCTTAGCAACATAAGGCTCTGATTTATTAGTTAAAACATAAATAATTGGACGACTAAGTATTCTAGAAAAGAATCTAGTAATACGGCGGGTTTCTTTATCTACCCTAGCATAATAAGTCTCTAAAGTATCTCTTCTAAAATGAACAATATCATCTAACTTATCTCCATCTAAGAAATAACCACAGTGAAAATTCTTCTCTGCAAAAGCAATATCTTTTAAATACTTAATATTCAAACCATATATTTTGAACATAGAAATTAAAAATTCCCGATAAGTAGTTCGACATTTCTCCCCACCACCCAAATTATAAATATGCCCTTTTAATAAAGGTAACTTATCTAAAGCATTAACTAAAGCTAAAGCAGTATCATAAGTACTAGCTATTTCTAGTTTAGTATCTAATGGCATATGAAACATTAAAGGATCAGTCTTAGGATGTCCCATAATTCCAGTTAATCTAAATATAGTATAAGGAATATTAGACTCCTTAAGCATTGCTTCTACCGCAATCTTAGTCTCAGCATAATAATCACCCTCACTAGGGATAAGTGGATCTCCTACTTTAATCCAATAATTATCTATTCTATCTCCATAAATACTAACAGATGAAGTATAAATTAAAAAAGGTTTAACTAAACAACTGTTTATAGCGTCTACAATTGTTTGAGTACCATAAAAGTTAACATGTTCAGCTAAAGATGGATTAGTATCTGCTAAAGGGGGTATAACTGCCGCTAAATGAATAATAGCGTCCACTTTAGATATAAGACTCTTCATTAAAGATAAATCATTAATCGAGCCATATACAACCTCTACCTGATTTTTATATTTTTTCAATCTTTTCTTAGACTTCTTACTAGGTAAATCTAGAGCTATTACCTCATGCTTATGACTAATTAAAGTTTTTAATGTTTCATACCCAACACTTCCAGAGGCACCTGTTAATAATACTTTCACATTATCATCTCCTGATAATAGTATCATATCACAAAATAAAAACAATGAATAAAAAAAGAACTAAATTATAGTTCTTTTACATATTAATTAAGCTCTAGATACATATTTACCATCAGATGTAGAAATAATAATAGATTCACCTTCATTGACAAATAATGGTACCTTAACTGTATAACCAGTTTCTAATTCAGCATCCTTCATAGCACTATTAGCTGTATTACCCTTAATCCCTGGCTCACTATGAATAATCTTTAAATCAATTTTATCAGGTAAAATGATTCCTAAAACTTCCCCTTCAAAGAAAGAAATAGAAACAATTAAATTCTCTTTTAAAAACTTAACATCATCACCAATTTGTTTCTTATTTAATTCAATCTGATCATATGTTTCCATATTCATAAAGAAATAAGAATCCCCTTGGGCATATAAAAACTGCATATCTCTTTTTTCTACCCTAGCTAATTCTACTTTAATAGATGAATTAAAAGTAATTTCTATAGTAGAACCAGTTCTGATATTCTTCATCTTAGTTCTAACAAATGCAGCCCCTTTACCAGGTTTAACATGTTGAAACTCGATTATCTGATATAAATTATTTTCATAGTTAATAGTCATTCCTGTCTTAAAATCATTTACATTTATCATAATCTAAACCTCCTTAAAATGTTAAAAAAATAAGTATTAAGCTTATTTCTTTTCTTTATGTTCCGTGTGTTTTTTACAAACAGGGCAATATTTATTTATAGTTAAACGGTCTGTAGTATTTTTTACATTCTTCTCAGTTCTATAATTTTCATTAGAACATACTGAACAAACTAAAGTTTTATTTTGTCTATTTCCTACTTTTGCCATAATATCCCTCCTCATTTCCTTTTACTATTATACCAAACTTTTTTTAATTTGCAAAAGATTTTTACTTTTCTTATGCATTTTTCATTGTTTTTTAACAATATATAGCAAATTAAGTTGTGATAGAGTCATTATTTTAGTATATGCTATGATATTTCTATGACTTAGCTACAACCCGACTCGAGCAGTCACTGGCAGCATGACCGTAGCCG
>JAVWCU010000072.1:0-2949 GCA_036648855.1 Bacilli bacterium | reverse complement strand
TAATTAGCTTGAATATTCAAAAATCTCTAAGAGAAAATTCAAGAATTACTATCTCCATAGTAGTATAATTTATAAGTTTACAAGTATTACAAATATTTAAGTAAAACCAAATTTTATATGGTAAAATATAAGTAGTTAAGAAGGAAGTGATTAGATGTATACACCTTTATATATTAAAACTAATTATTCTTTATTATCTAGTTTAATATCAGTTCCTAAGTTAATAGAAATAGCATCCCTAAACCACCTTAAAGCAGTGGCTATCACAGATAGTAATATGTTTGGCGTAATGGAATTCATTTCAGGATGTTCTAAAGCAAAGCTTAAACCAGTTATTGGTTTAGAAGTAGTAGTAGATAATATCAGTATCCTTTTATATGCTAAAAACTATATAGGCTATAAGCACCTAATGAAATTATCTACTATTCAGAGTGCTAAAAAACTAGAACTAACAGAATTATCCTCTTTAATCTCCGACTTAATTGTTGTATTACCTTATAAAAGCAAAGATTTTTATTCCGAACTAACTCCTTTTACCAAAGAAATATATTTAGGCTATGAAACTTTAACGGAAGAAAGAGAAGCTTACGTAATTACAAAAAATGTAATTTATTTACCTAAAGTATTATATTTAAAAGAAACAGAGCAAATCTATTTACCTTATTTAGAAATGATTAGAGATGGTAAAACTATAGGAGATGATATTCCTGCTATTACAGGTAATCATCATTTCCAAATTAATAATCTAGAAAGATATACTGATAATACAGGCTTACTTAACATTGAAACTTTAATCAGTAGTTGCAATATAATCTTTCCTAAACCAGAGTTATTATTACCAATTTATGATACAGAAGGAGTTCCAGTTTCTAAATACTTATTTCAATTAAGCAGAGCCGGTTTAACTAAAAGATTACAAGGAAACATTTCAGATAAATATAAAGCAAGACTTCTTTATGAACTGTCTGTTATTGATAAAATGGGGTTTTCTAATTACTTCCTAGTTGTTTATGACTTTGTTAAATATGCCAAACAAAATGGAATTTTAGTAGGACCAGGGAGGGGTAGTGCAGCAGGATCACTTGTTGCTTATTCTCTTGGTATAACCGAAATAGATCCTTTAACCTATAACCTGTTATTTGAAAGATTCCTCAATCCAGAAAGAGTTACAATGCCTGATATTGATACAGACTTTCCTGATATATATAGAAATCAAGTTATAGACTATGTCGTTAATAAATATGGAATTAAAAAAGTTGCAGGAATAGTAACTTTTGGAACTCTAGGAGCTAAGCAAGCTATTAGAGATGTCTCTAGAGTTTTAAATATTCCTTTATATAAAGTAGATACCTTATGTAAATATATTCCTCAAGTATCATCTTTAACTTTAAAGGAATTATATAAAAAGAATGATAAATTTAAACTTATGATTGATGAAGATGATACTCTAATTAAAATGTTCAAAATTGCCTCTTTTATTGAAGGATTTCCTAGACATACTTCATCTCATGCTGCTGGGATAGTTATGAGTAGTGTAGAAATAGATGAAGTAGTGCCACTTACTAAAAGTGATGATATGTATTTAACTAGTTATTCTATGGAATATCTAGAAGATTTAGGACTTCTTAAAATGGACTTTCTAGGTATTAAAAATTTAACTACCATTATGAATATAATTGAAAGTATTAAAGAAATAGAAGGTATAGATATTGACTTTAATAAAATACCACTAGATGATAGAGACACCTTAAATATCTTTAAAGAGGCAAATACCAGTGGAATATTCCAGTTTGAGTCAGTAGGAATGAGAAACTTTCTAAGAAATTTAAAAGCAGAGAGCTTTGAAGATATATTTGCCGCAATAGCCTTATTTAGACCAGGGCCAGCTGTTAACATAGATTCATATATTAGAAGAAAGAATCATGAAGAAGAAATAGAGTACTTAGATCCATCCTTAAAGAGTATTTTAGAGCCTACTAAAGGGATTATTATCTACCAAGAACAAATTATGCAAATAGCTGCAACCTTAGCGGGATATACACTAGGGGAAGCTGATATATTAAGAAGAGCTATGAGTAAAAAGAAAATGGATATCTTAAAGAAAGAAGAAGAAAAGTTTATTAGTCAAAGTATAGCAAGAGGATATAAAGAAGATACCACTAAGAAGATATTTGACTTAATTTTAAACTTTGCAAATTATGGATTTAATAGATCTCACTCAGTGGCGTATGCCTTAGTAGCCTATAAGATGGCTTATTTAAAAGCTCACTTTACAAAACACTTTTTTGCTAGTTTATTTTCTTGTGTAATAGGAAGTGAAACAAAGACTAAAGAATATTTAGGGGAAGCTAAAGCTAATTCTATAAAACTATTAAAACCAGATATTAATCAATCTTCTGATAAGTATAAAGTAGTAAAAGAAGGAATACTATATCCTCTAGCTAATATTAGACATATAGGGGTAGTAACCAGTGATGATATTATTAAAAATAGAAAAACACCCTACTTAGATATCTTTGATTTTGTAGCTAGAGTTAGTTCTAGGAGTCTAACTAGAAAGACTTTAGAAACATTAGTAGATGCCTCTGTATTTGATAGCTTTGGGCTTAATCATGCTACTATATACTACAATATGGATGCAATATTAAACTATGCAGAATTAGCATCTAACTTAGATACTTCTTTAATAATTAAACCAGAATTAGAAATAGTAAAAGAATTTGGTAAAGAAGAATTAATGCTAAGAGAAAAGGAAGCCTTTGGCTTTTACTTAAGTAATCATCCTGCATCTGTTGAAAGGGAAAAGTATAAAGAATGTGTTCCTCTAGAACAGGTAAAAGATTATTTTAATAAAACAGTAGAGACTATTACTTTAATTGATAAGATTAAAGTAATCGATACTAAAAAAGGAGATAAAATGGCTTTCTTAGTAGGAAGTGATGAAACTGG
>JAVWCU010000071.1:0-3029 GCA_036648855.1 Bacilli bacterium | reverse complement strand
AAAGGTCGAGCTGGAGCAGTAGTTGAATTATTAAAGCTTAAAGAAATAACTTTATAAACCGTTTAGGCGGTTTTTTCCTTGACACTAAGTGTGTTTTTTGTTACTATTGTCTGATGTTGAAATGAGGAGAGTATAAAATGTTATTCGTGTTGCAGCTTAATAATAAGTGTGAGATGGCTAAGATTAAATTAAAATTAAACCCAAATATTCGGTATAATCATGCTAGTTGGGTTTTAGAAGTCCAAGATTATCAAATTGAGTATGGGCTTAGAGTTATTATTGATAAGTATTTAAGACATGAGGAAATAGATGCAAAAGATAAAAAGTTAATAATGCAGTATTTAGTTTATCAAAATAATTCGGATAATATATTTAAACATGCTTTTAATTTTAATGATAAAGAGCATAATTTATTGAGAAATATTATCATGTCGGTGGGACTTAATCCTTTAACTAAAGAAGAAAAGCATTTATACGCATTTAATAATGATAAGTGTATTGAGAAAATTAAAAATGAGTTGCCTAAATTAGAAGGAATAGGTAAGGAAAGAAAAACTAGTGAATTAACTGTGAGGCTAGTAATAAGTCATTATTTGAATGATGAGGTAATAACACCTCTAGATGAGGTTAGTCTTTTAAGTAATTTTAAAAATGATTGTAAAAGTTTAGCTCTTTCTAATAATAATTATAAAGAATTAGTTTATTTAAATCCTGATGAAATTTGTATAATTAAAATGATTACTTTAGCTATTATTAGTCGAGATAAGGATGATATCATTAAAAAGCAAATGGTAAAGAAGAAGAATTAGTTTTAATAAATTAATTCTTCTTTTGGTCTGATTAAAAGAATTACTTCATATAATTATATGGGTGATGACATGTTAAAGAAGAAAGCCTTAAGAAAAATTTTAGTTACTACTTTTACGGTTTTTGTTTTAATGGTAGTCTATTTAATACCGAGTATTAAAACAGATAAGAGTATTAAACCAGATTATAATATACAATATGTCAATAGTTTGGAAACAAGTGCAGTGTATTTGCTTAGTAATTATAATTATTTGATGAAGACTCATTTATTAGCTCCGGGAGATAAGGTTATAGATAAAGCCAAAAACATTTTAAATAGGTTAACTGTTTTGGAAAATAGTAATTTATTGAGTGGTAGTAGAGCTATTATTCCAGAGCAGACTAAAGTACTTAATTTAGTTTATAAAGATAAAATTATTGAAGTGAATTTTAGTAAGGAATTTTTAAGTGTAGATGCCTATTTAGAAGAAAGAATGTTGGAAGCTATTATATATAGTTTAACGGCTATAGATAATGTAAAAGGGGTTAAAATTATGGTAGAGGGAGTACCACTAGTAGAACTTCCACATAGTCATAAGAAGTTAGAGAGTATTTTGACTAGACAGTTTGGGATTAATAAGGTTTATGAAATAGAAAGTACAGAGGATATTAATAAGGTTATTGTTTATTTTTTAGAAACGGGTAGTAATAGTAATTATTATGTACCAGTTACTAGATATGTAAATGATGGTAGGGATAAGATTCAAATTGTTATTGATAGTTTATCTAGTAATTATATTTATCAACCTAGTTTAACTAGCTTTTTAAATGCCGATGCTAAACTACTTAAGTTTGAGGTGGCTGAGGGACTTATGATATTAGATTTTAATGAGAATATTTTTGATAAGAATAGTCAGATTTTAGAGGAAGTTTTATATACTATTTCTTATTCTGTTTTTGATAATTATGAGGTTAATGAAGTGATGTTTAGGGTGGGAGGCAAGGAAGTTTTTAAAAAGTTAAAAAAAGATATTGAATAAAAGTAGGGGATAGTGTATAATCAATATACGTTGATGTACCTGTCCCGGTAGCTCAGCTGGATAGAGCAATGCCCTTCTAAGGCATCGGTCGAGGGTTCGAATCTCCCCCGGGACACCAGAATGTATTGAAACTCGAACTATTAAATAGTTTGAGTTTTTATATGAATAAAAAAGGAAATCAAATATTTATCGTGTATAATATTAATAGAGGTGATTTCATTGCAAGATAAAAATATAATTAAAATATTTGACAATAAAAATATTAGAACTATTTGGAATGAGGAAGAAGAAAAATATTATTTTTCAATTATAGATGTTATTTATGTTTTAAGTGATAGTAATAATCCTAAGAATTATTGGTATACATTAAAAAACAGATTAAAAAAGGACGGCAATGAAACCCTTACAAATTGTAAGGGGTTGAAATTAATTGCTGATGATGGTAAGAAAAGATTTACAGATGTAATGGATACAGAAGGTCTGTTTAGATTAATATAATCTATCCCTTCCCCAAAAGCTGAACCATTTAAAATGTGGCTAGCAACAATTGGAAATGAGAGAATAGAGGAGACGTTTGATCCGGAACTTGCAATTCAAAGAGCAATATCTGTTTATAGAAAAAAAGGCTATGATCAAAAATGGATTGAAAATAGGATAAAAACTATCACAAATCGTAATGAATTAACGGAATCATGGGAAAAACATGGTATTGAAGATAATATTGAATTTGCAATTTTGACAAATGAAATATATAAAACATGGTCAGATTTAACAGCAACGGAATATAAAAAAATCAAGAACTTAAAAAAAGAAAGTTTAAGAGATAACATGACAAATACTGAATTAGCATTAAATAACTTGGCGGAAGTTGCTACTAAAGACTTAATTGATAAACATAATCCTTATGGTTTATCTCAAAACAAAAGAGTTGCTAATGAAGGTGGGCAAGTTGCACGAAATGCTAGAATAGATTTAGAAAAAAGATTAGGAGAAACTGTTATTTCTTCATCAAATTCAAAAAATATAGATTTAGTTGAAAGCAATAGATAAACTTGTTATAGAAATTAATCTTAATAAAGATTTCCAAATGTCCTTACAAACGGTACCATTAGTTATTAACTCTTGTAATGCAAGGGTTTTTTTATTGCTTAAGTTTTAATTTATAAAATATAAATTTATTTAGTAAGTGCTCTAGTTTTTAGC
>JAVWCU010000070.1:0-3156 GCA_036648855.1 Bacilli bacterium | reverse complement strand
TTACTTACAATGTAACAGATATTAACTCATTAACAGCAGTAGAAGTAGTAAGAACAGTTAATGTAGTAGATACAACTAAACCCGTTATTACTTTAAAAGGTGACCCTATAATTACAATAGAATATGGTAAACCTTATGTAGAACAGGGTGTAATTGTAACAGACAACTATGACAAAAACTTAACAGCTACTATTTCAAGTATAATAGATACTAATACAATCGGAACCTATACCGTTACTTATACTGTAACTGATACAGCAGGTAACAAACAAACGGCTATTAGAACAGTTAATATTATTCCTGCTAACTTTACTGATAGAGTAATGGAATCATTCAACTGTACAGCAGGAAACTTCTGCTACAGTGATAAAGCAGGAACTAATAACTATGTTTGGTATAGTGGACAGTTATGGAGAATAGTAAAAGTTAACCTAGATGGAACTATTAATATGGTTACAGATAGTGCAATTAGTACATTCCCATATGATGATAATTCTAATTCCTTTACAGAAAGTTATATGTCTAAATGGTTAAATGATACTTTCTACAACAACTTAGATAATGCTAATAATATTATTAAGCAAGATACTAAGTGGTGTCATGAGACAACTAGAGATATCAATACTAAACGAACAGATTGTCTTGATACATATAAAGTTTCTAGTAAGGTAGGTTTATTATCCTTAGATGATGTTAACATCGTTGGAGGAATAACAAGTTACTTAAATAATGGAGATAGTTACTTTACAATGACTCCATTAGGTACAACATCTTTAGCTATAATAACTAATACTCAAGGTATAATTTCTAAGAGCGTTAAAAGTAATTATGCTGTTAGACCAACTATTGTATTACAAAGTAATGTAGCTATTAAAGTTGGAGATGGTACTAAAAACAATCCATATAAACTTAGCAGTGAAACAGTGGTATCTAGGAATGCTGCAATTAAAACTAGATATACTGGTGAATATGTAATGTTTGCAGGTAATTTATGGAGAGTAGTAACTCAAACAACAGCAGGAACTAGATTAGTCTTAGATGATGCTTATAAAACTTTAAATAACGGCGTTGCTATAAACTTTGGTATTAATAATTTCAATATTAGCAGTGGTATTGGTAATTACTTAAATACTACTTTATATAATACAATGTTTGCTGAGTCTAAATATAACAACTTGCTATTAACAACAAAATGGGAATTAAAAGATCATAATTATGGAGTTGATTCTCATCTAATAAGTAATAATTATTTAGAATCTAAAGTAGGTTTATTAAGTATTGGTGACCTAATGGCTGCCTCTAACTCTAATTTCCGTAGTACTAATTCAACATATTGGACACTTAATAATTTATTTAATCAAGACGCTTGGTATATAAGTACATCATCTACTGGAGAAAAAGCTTTATCAACTCAAAATAGAGCTCTTAGACCAGTAATAGAAATTAAAAACAGTTTAAAAATTAAATCAGGAGATGGTACAATAACAAGTCCAATTGAATTATTAGATTATTAATAAAAAGATATAAGAAATAAATTAAGTTATTTATTTCTTTTTCTTTTGCCATAAATGTTTAATTATATGTAGTTGGCATTATCTACTTATGTTTAAGCTATCACATACTTTTATTAGTAAGTTAAAACAAACTTAGAAACCCTTACTTTATACTGCAAATTGAGTATTGTTTGTTCTACATAAATTATTTGGACATATGATAAATCAAGGAGATTCATATGGAAGAGTATAAATCAGTGGCAAAGTTTAGAAAAAAACATGGACAAGGCAAGGGACTAATTAAAGAAACTCAAATAAAAGTATTTCTTACTTCGTTTTTAAGTCGCCTTTTAATAGTGATATTACTATTTACTTTAGCATTAATTGGCTGTAAAAACCCCAAAGTTAAAGCTTTTATTAATGAACAGGTCTATCATACTAATTTTAAATTTGCTTCTATCAAACAACTATATCAGAAATATTTAGGTAATATTATGCCCTTTAAAGATACTATTCCTAATACTAAACCGGTTTTTAGTGAGAAGTTAGAATATAAGTCAGTAAATGTTTATAAAGATGGAGTAATAATGAAAGTAGGGAGTAATTACTTAGTACCTGTTATTGAAAGTGGCATCGTGGTATTTATTGGAGATAAAGAAGGCTATGGTAAGGTAATAGTAGTTCAACAAGTTAATGGAATAGATTTATGGTATGGTAACATTAACATTTCAGATATTAAGTTATATGATTATATAGAAAAAGGTAGTTTAATAGGAGAAAGTAAAGATGAAAATATTTATTTAGTTTTTCAAAAAGAAGGGAAGTTCCTAAATTATAAAGACTATCTTAAGTAAGCTATATATTGATCCTTTTACTTTCTTTTTTTTAGCTTTAATTGTTATAACGGGTATGTTTAGAGAATTTACCCTTTTTGCTTTACTATTACTAGTTCACGAATGTGGACATTTTTTAACCGGTTATTTATTAGGCTGGAAAGTTGATAAAATTTGCTTTTACCCCTATGGAGGCTGTTCTAAGTTTATAACTAAAGTTAATGAACCACTTTATAAAGAATTCTTAGTTTTAATAATGGGACCAATTATCCAAACAGTTTTTTATTTTATTTTGAGTTTATTACTAGTTAGAAGTCAAGATATTACTTGTTTAACTAATTATCATTATGGTATTCTTCTTTTTAATCTATTACCTATTTATCCTTTAGATGGAGGAAAACTAATTTCTATTTTATTAGCGCTTATTAAGCCTTATCAAAAAAGCTTTGAATTAACTTTAAAAATATCTTTTTTCTTTTTAATAATATTATTACTTTTTTCCTTTATAAACTTATTTCAAGATAATCTTTTATTTTTAGTTATGTTATTATTTAGTAAGTTATTAGAAGAAGCTAAGAAAAAGCATTTATATTATCAAAAGTTTCTTTTAGAAAGATATTTAGAACCAGTTTATTTTAAAAAAAGGGCTATAATTATTTCTGAAAAAGACATGTATAGAGATAGAAAACATTTAATTAAAAAAGGACAGCATTATATGACAGAACAGGAATTTTTGAGGAAAAAGTTTTTGAATAAGTGGTGAACTTGTAAAAAAGCTCAAATGAAAAGTTAAATGTCGATTTAACTAAAAATTCAAAAATGTAAGAGAA
>JAVWCU010000069.1:0-3267 GCA_036648855.1 Bacilli bacterium | reverse complement strand
GGAATCCAACATTAATTTCTTCTTTCTTTTGTTCACTTGTCATAGGTTTCTTTGGTCCATAATAGTAATCATATAATAAGTCTCCAAATACACCTTGCATTAATTCTTTACCTGCTTTATCATCTGGTGCTACTGCTAACCAACTCATATCTTTCTTAAACTCTTCTTTAGTTGGAACTGTTGCTGCTTTTAATGAAGCAGTTGTACAAATTGTAGTTGCTGCTAATACTAATCCTAATGTGATCATTCTAATTTTCTTTAACATAATAATTCTCCTATGCTTTTAAGGGTAAAGCCTAACCATTATTTTTTTTAATTAATCCCAATAATCTATACAATCATATTCACATTCACTTATTACAAATGGCATTATAATTTCAGCTTCTGAATTTAAATTTTCATTTTGTATTTTTTGATAATATGGTGAATAGCTATATTTAGTTTCTATTACATCTATTAATTCATCAAGACTAAATACCTTTTCATCTTCTTTAAGAGTCTTATAGAATATATAAGCTCCAGAACCTTCATTCATATTACCTTTTGCAAATGATTGTGCAACTGTTAATCTATAAGTCCAGCTACAAATATCTAAATCTTTAAGCTTGTACTCGTTGTTTAAATTAGATTTATGATAAATTGTCATGCCTCTATATAGTTTATCATAGTGTAATGATATACCTTGTTTAACACATTCTTTTGCAAGTACAGTCATTCTTTTTCTTAAGTCCACATTGCGATAAATATCTGCGTAAGGTTCTTGCCATTCTTTTACTAAGTCAATTACCATTTGAACTTCATTAGTAAATACATCGTCATTTGATACTAAAATTTTAACACCTTGTTTGATTGATTGCCTAAAGTTTTGTTCCATTATAAATCCCCCTTATAAATACTAACTAATTTTCTTTTCCAACAGTTTCGTCTTCCAACATAGTTGTGTCTCCTTTCCACAAGGAATGACATATTGAGTACATCACTAAACTTATTTATTACTCCTTTCTTTTTAATATAAAATACTAAATAATATTATCTATTATACACAGTTATAATATATACTTTGAATAATAGACTTTTACATATATTTAATATCTCATTTGAGTATATAAATAGATTTATATGCTCAAATCAAATATTAAATAGAAGAGACTATATTTAGCCCCTTCTATATATTCTTTAAATTATCTTTTGTATGTAATTGGATTAATACTTAATATTATTACCTTTATTATCTTTTACTTGTACTAGCATATCACCATTCCAAGTTTGGCATCTTTTAAATCCATTATTAGTATAATATAATGTCTCGTGGCCTTTCTTATCATATTCTCTCCAACATTCAAATCCAGTAATATTGTCTTTATGATAAACAGGATTGCTCTGCTTATCATATTTCCATTCTTTATCTACTGTAAGAGATTTGATTTTAATTAAATTACTAAAATCATCATAAGTTCTTTGTTCATTTATTTGTCGACCTGTAATTGTATTTATAGTAGTACTTTTCTTTTTCATAATATTTCCCCCTAATTATAATATAGACATGAATCACAAATTAAATTTTTACTATTAAATATAACGCTACCACAATCTAAGCATTTTGTATAAGGAACGTCATTAATAATATTATTAAAATATTCTTTAAACATATTATTTACTTTAGTATGAATAAATATCATAAGTGTATCTTTATAATAAAGATTATATTTTTTATCTAATACTATATCTTTTGGTAAATCAAACATCTGGATTAATATTTCTTGTGCATTAGAAAATGCAAAGTCTTTATGCCTATAACCACTATATTCTACTTCTACTAGAAATTTTGCAACTTTCATGATATTATTATTCATAAAATCCCTCCTAATTATATTAATGCAATTATTTTCAAAGTTATTGATAAATCTAAATATCAGTATTACAAAGATTTAGTAGACACACGATTTGTCTACATTTCTATATCTAATTTTCAATATAGATTATATGGAATATTCTAAATTTCAACTATTCACTTCTTATTATCACTTACCTATGATTACGCCAAATCTACAGTTACATCATTACCGAATAAATTATTAATAGTATATCTGATATACTCTTGACATTTTTCTTTAGCATTTTTAATATTACTATTTTGAGATTTATCTGATAAATCCATAGCAATATTAGTATCAACTTCATCTAAAGTATTTGTGATTTCATTATTAGCTGATACTTTTAAATAGTTAAGTTTTTCTATTTTCTCAGCTGCTGTTTTTCTAGTATCTTTGATAACCTGTTTAAATTTTGCATTATATTTACTAATAATTCTATTTAAAGATTTGATACATTTAGCAATATATTTATTTATTTTAGTAACTGTTTTATTGTCAAATATTTTAAGAGCTTTGTTCTTAGAAGAACATGCTAAATTACTATTAGCATTTGCAAATCCATTGAGTAAGATTTCACATTCATTTCTAATAGAATTAATTTCTTTTCTTGATAGTTTAGTATTATTAGCAAGTTTTGCATTCTTTAAATCATCTGCTGTTTGTAATATATTTAAGAATGCATCTTTAATTGATATTCCTTTATTTTCAGGTACTTTAATTGATAAACCATCAATATTGGCTTCTTTAAGTTTATTTAAATCGTCTTCGGCTTTAAAATATTTTAAATATAATTTATCCATTTGGTTTTCGTAGAAATGCTCATCTTTAGTAAATTTACCTACTGGACGATTAGCTTTAATAGTATTTTTAATTTTAGTAGCAAGTTTAATTTTAGTTTGTTTAACTTTCTTATCAACTTTCTTATTTGCTTTTTTAGTTTCTTTAATTGCTTTCTTAGCTTCTTTGGCTGCCTTTTTAGTTTCTTTAGCTACTTTCTTAGATTCGTTAATTAACTCAGCTGATGTATCTTTATTTACTTCTTTAGATAATTTCTTAGCATTTTTATCTAATTTTTTAGCTTCTTTTTTTAATTCTTTATTCGCTCTCTTTTCTTCTTTATTTGCCTCTTTTGATATTTTTATAGCTTCTTTAATTGCTTTCTTAATTATCTTCTTATCTTCTTTAGTTGAGTCGCTATCTGTATTATTATTAATTTCTTCTTTAGCAACTTTCTTTTCTTCTTTCTCTATTTCTGATTCAACTTCTACTATTAATTTTCCCACTTCAATAAAGTCATTATTAAGTTTTTCTACCATCTCTGTATTTAATATAGTTTCCATCATTTCAACACACTCCTCAGTTTTATTTTCAATTATTTTTGATTCCATTAAAG
>JAVWCU010000068.1:0-3297 GCA_036648855.1 Bacilli bacterium | reverse complement strand
GAAATATGCTAACCGGATTAGATTTTCCTAATAATAAATACTATGATTTATATACAGGAACAACAGGTTTAAAAGGAGATGCCACTAACGCTGACGGTACCCAAAACTGGTACGGAGACTACGTAGGTTTTGTGTATGCTAGCCACCCTTGGTTTCTTCGCGGGGGCTACTGCGGTATCACTACGAGTGCGGGCGTTTTCTATGCGTACAACTACGGCGGTCACGCGGGCAGTAGCGGCTCGAGTCGGGTTTCCGCCAGGCCGTAGGCCACTGAAACACCATCCGTAAGAGGATACGAAGTGACGTTTACGGACTAACAGTAAAGAAGTAAAACTGACCGGTGAAACCGGTACTAAGAAAAATGAGGAAGCGGGACCTCTTGTAAGAAAAAGATGAGAGAATAGTGATTTCAAAGAAACAAGATGCCGGTGGCGGAAGCCCCCGGTAAAAGAGAGGGAGGGGTTCAGCCCCTCCCTTCTAGTTTTTTTAGGGAAGAGGGTTTAGCATCTTCCCTAAAAAAACTAAGGAATTGTTGATATTTTAGAATAAATTATTCTAAAATATTTTTTATTTCCTTTAACATGTTATATTTAATGTGGAGATATTAATCTCTAGGGATAAAACTAGTTATTAGGAACGCAAGTTTTGTGAATGCTAACAACCCTTGGTTTATTCGCGGGGGCAACTACAATAACACTACGAATGCGGGCGTTTTCTATGCTAACAACAACAACGGTAACGCGAACAGTAACAACTCGAGTCGGGTTTCCGCCAGAGTACTTATTGAAAGATTAGAGTAATGGTTTAAGGACCAGAAATAAGGTAATAAGTCCAAGTTTTGTTCCTTCTACGCGAGTAGAAAAGTAGGTTAGGAAGTTAAGATTAGTAGGTAACGAAACTCCGGGCTTCCTCATTTTTATTTAATATAAAAGAGTCATAATTGTTTTGAAATTATGATTCTTTAACTTTGACATTTTTATCAGTTTCTATATTAACATTTATATTTACATACTATTCTTATTTAATCTTATTTTATTTTGTATTTTTTTTAAACAAGTTATATCAATATGATATTTGAGTATTATTTCATTAATTTTATCTTTTGGAAACTCCTCATCAATATCAGTTAGTCCCATTATATATTCAATAGTGGTATCATATAATATTGCATATTTTACAAGTAATTCAAAATTATAATTTTTACAGCAATCTCTTTCGACATTACTGATGGTTCTTTGAATTATACCTAAATATGATACATAGTCATTTTGTTGTAACTCAGCTTCTTGCCTTAGTTTTAATAATCTAGTATTCATTTTATCTATCTCCTTGAGAAGATACTCTAAAGCTTTTTAAGTATTTTAGAACAAACGGTTCTAAAATGTTAAAATAAGGACTTTTTCTGTTACTCTGTAATAGGAGGGATGAAAATGAGCTATAAATTATATAGTAATTTAAAGCAAACTAGACTTAATGAAATAGTAATAATAAATACGGGGGCATTTTATACTACTTACAATAAAGATGCAGAGTTATTACATGAACTACTAGATTATAAAATAATTTCATTTAAAAATTATCAAAAGATAGGTTTTCCTAGTATTAAGCTAATGGATATTTTAAGAATATTGCAGATTAAAAATATTAATTGTTATGTTTATGAAAATTCTCAGGTCTTTAGAATTTATGCATATCCAATTAATAATTATCATAAGTACTTAAATAAATCTGTTGATATACAAGTGGCTAAAAGGGAATTGCTAATGCAAATTCATCAATTGCTAAGAACAAAAAGCTATAAAGATATAAGTATTGTTGCTAGGTCTTTAAATATTAAAACAGATGTTAAAGTATTTAATGTGGACGAGGAAGAAAATGCTTAATGATTTTAAATTATATAAGAAAGTCTTAGATATGTTTTATTATACTTACTTTTTAACTAATAAGTATCCTAAATCAGAGAAGGAGAGTTTAGTATTAGAATTAAAACAATCTTTATATAAATTAATGAATTATACTGTCTGTTACCAGAAAGAGAGAAGTTGTTTATACTTAAAGTCTTTTAAGGTGGAATTACAGATATTTTTAGTGTTAATAAGGGTATCTTATAAATTAAAATATATTAATGGTAAGAATTATGCTTCTTTTAGTCGTAAAATAATAGAGATGGATAAAATAGTGGATGGGTTAAATGAAGAGTGTTAAGAATCAGTTTTATAAGCATTTAACATTTACTAAGTTATTAGAAGCTGAAAGACGAGCTGCTAAAAATAAGAAAACAAGATCTGATGTACGGTTTTTTGAGGAACATTTAGAAAAGAATATTTTAACTTTAATGGATTCTATTAGTAATCATACTTATAAATTAGGTGATTATACAGCTTTTACTATTTATGAACCTAAGAAGAGGGTAATTAGAAAGTTACCTTTTGTTGATAGAATAGTTCATCAGTGGTATGTAGAAGAATTTATTAAGCCTAATTTTGTTAAGAGCTTTATATATGATAGTTATGCTTGTTTGAATAATAAAGGAGTATTAAAAGCTATTAGAAGGGTGCAATATTTTTTTAGAAAGAACAAGGATAGTTATATTTTAAAAATGGATGTATCTAAGTATTTTGACTCAATTGATAAGAACTTATTAATGAAAATATTAAGTAAAAAAATAAAAGATAAGTATTTACTTAGTTTTACTAGGCAGATAATATATGATAACTGTTATAGTAGTGGGTTACCAATTGGTAATTATACTTCTCAGTTTTTTGGAAATATTTATCTTAATGAACTGGATCATTATTTGAAGTATAGACTACATATAAAGTACTATGTGAGATATTTAGATGACTTTGTAATTTTTGTTAGTAATAGGAATCAAGCTAAGCAGTTATATAAGTTAATTGAGTTATTTTTAAATGAAAATCTTCATTTAAAGTTAAATCCTAAGAGTACTTATAATTATAGTTCTAAAGGGGTTTTGTTTTGTGGTTATAAAATATATCCTGATTATTTACTAGTAAATAGGTCTATGATTAAGAAGTTAAAGAAGAAGTTAAAGACTTGGAAATATGATAGAGTACTTTATTATAAATCTTTACCTAGTTATTTGGGTTATTTGTCCCATTCTGCAAGTAAATCTATGATTGCCCTACTTAAGTCTCTTACTGAGTAGAATAGTATTCTATTCATTTTAGGTTGAAAATAATATCATCTATATTAAAATATCTGTTTTTTTGGTATAATAGGTATATAGAAAAGAGGTGTTGTATGAGAGTTATACTAATGAATAAAAATACAGAA
>JAVWCU010000067.1:0-3634 GCA_036648855.1 Bacilli bacterium | reverse complement strand
TTTATTGACAAAGAAACCTGTTATTTTAGTAATTAGTTTTTCTAAATAATTAGACCCTAATAATATTACTATCAAACTTACTATAAAAGTAATACCTGTACTTATTAAATATCTATTTGTATATTTATATAAATTTAAAAATAAATATGATGATAATGAACAAATTACAACTACATGTAATAAATACA
The DNA here is from genome assembly GCA_036648855.1 of Bacilli bacterium. GTDB lineage: Bacteria > Bacillota_I > Bacilli_A > RF39 > UBA660 > Faecenecus. Next base: position 3,446 of record JAVWCU010000067.1, on the reverse strand, counting down.
TAGAGAAAGAAATATTACCTAATTTTTGAAATGGTTTTAATGCTAATAGTTTCTGACATGGTTTTGAACTTAAAACTAATAAAACAACTGCGAGTCCTGCTAGAAAATGACAAGCCAAATAAGGTTCCATACCTAAAGGCAATTTAGTAATCCAAAAATATATACCACTTGTAGGAATAACCCCACTAGGATATCCTCCTAAATAAATTACCATAATAATTAAAACAAAACTTATTACTGGCTTATTTAGTCTTTCAAAAATACTTTTTCTATTTAAATATAAATCTGCCAATATAACTCCGAAAATAAATAATACATAATATGTTTTAGCAAAAAATATTATTAACAGTACATATATCCAGGACCTTTTCTTATTATCTAATACTATAAAGGAAACAATATAAGCTAAAATCGAACCTACTATTTCATAGTGAATAGTCCATAATACCGTTAAATATCCACCACTTGATTGCATAAATACTGTTAAAAGTCCTTCTTTTAGAACCTGTAAAAGACTAAAATCCGTTCTAAAGAAAGTCCCTAACCATATTGTAGAACCCGTTATTTTACTAGCCTCAAAATTTTATACATAAAGCCCAACTTTACAAACAAATAAACTATAATCAGTACTAATACAATAGGAATTGCTAGTTTAAAATATCTAAGAAAAATTTGTTTTTTTAACTTGTCATAATTCTTATGCTTAAAATAGGAATAACTAAGGACAAAACCACTAACAATGAAAAAAAGACAAACTGCAAAATTACCATTTAAAATACATCCAGCGGAGTCATACGAAATATAGCCTCAACATCTCCAGAAATATGAGTTAACATTCCACTATCCCAGTAAACTCCTGGGAAAAAAGCTATAGAAAAGTGGTGAGCAACAACCAATAAAGCCGCTAAACCCTTTAATCCAGTTAAATAATCTATTTTTTTCATATTTACTACCTCTAATTACTATTATTATATCATGAGCATATATTAATAAAAAGTTATAAAATACCTTTCAACTACTTTTTCTAATATTGTTAATATATTAAAAACATCCGAGATATATTATATTATTCTAGACAGTAAAGTCCTCTTTTTATTTTTACTCTTCTTCCTATTTTAGACATTTTATTATATAATATAAATAACATAGAAGTGAGGTGCCAAAATGAGCAAGAAAAAACAAAACCCCATTAGTAATCAAATTAAAAATGAAGTTAAAGAAGAACCTAGTTATAATGTAACTAAAGTCTTAAAAAGAGTACCCAAAACCCTTAATATAATTACTTATTTCTTTTTAGCTTTATCTTTTGTTACAACTGTTACTTTATTTATTTACACTATTTGTACTAGTAGTAATATTACTTCACAACTATCTACAATTATTGGAGTATCTTTTCTTGTTTTATTTTCTATTTTCTTCCTCTTCACAGCCTTATATGCCAGTAGTAAAAAAGGGCAGATATTTGTTATCATTGCCTCAATCCTACTTACTTGTTTCACAGGTTTTGAACTTCTAAGTAACGTTGGCATTATTGATATTCAAAAACAAAACACCGTTATAAATTTTACTAATAAAAACCTAACTGAAGTAATTAGTTGGGGGCAAAAAAATAAAATAAGCATCAATCAAGTTTATGAAGCTAGTGATAGTATTAAAGAATATCATATCATTAACCAAGATGTATCACCCGGTACCTTAACAAAAAAGATTACCAACTTAAAAGTAACTGTTTCAACAGGACCTGATAAAACTAAAGAAATTCTATTTCCTAGTATGCTTGGTAAAAAAATCGATGAAGTAATTACATTTATTGAAGAAAACTATTTTACCAATGTTTCTATTGATTTTGTTACTTCTAGTGAAGAAAAAGACTTAGTCTTAACCCAAGATAAATCAGGACAATTAAAAAGAGATAGTGAAATTCATTTAACCGTATCCCTTGGTACCTTAGAAGATTTAACTCCCCTTTCTATAGAAGACTTAACTAATAAATCATTATTTTATGCTACTACTTGGTGTAAGAGACACTTAATTCTCTATAAAATAGAATATGCTTATAGTGATACTGTTCCTAAAGGTCAAGTAATAAGTCAAAGTCTTAAAAAAGGTGAAACTGTCACTCCTAAAATAGATACCGTTACTCTTACCATTTCTAAAGGAAATAAAATCATTGTTCCTAATTTAATGAATATGGATATAAATGCCATAACCAAATGGATTATAGAAAATGGATTAAGAATAGAATTTACTGATCAATATGATGACAATATTTTAATTGGTAAACCTATAAGTGTTAATGTTAAAGAAAATGATATCATAGAGGTAGGAACAACTATTAAAATTCTAATTTCTAAAGGTCAGTTAAAAATGGAAAAGTTTAAAACTATTAAAGAGTATCGTGATTGGGCTATTAAGTATAATATAGCTTATAAAGAAGAAATAGAATTTAGTAATACTTATCTAGATGGTGAAGTTATTAAAGTAACACCAAGTGAAGGTCAGGTTATTAAAAACAATGAAACAATAATTATTACTGTCTCTCAAGGTAAACAAATTACTGTTCCTAACTTTATTGGTAAAAGCAAAAACACTATTCAAAAAGAATGCAATAATTTAGGCCTAACTTGTACCTTTATTTATGGTAATTATAGTGAATCTGTAAATAGAGATATTTCAACTAATCAATCAAAGAAAGAAGGGTCTAAAATAGCGGCTAGTAGTACGGTAACAATTACTCTAAGTAAAGGGATAATTGAAAAAGTAACTGTTCCAAGCTTCATAGGTCAAAATAATAAAGCTGTTACTAATACTTGTAATAGTCTAGGTATTACTTGTAAATTCATTACAGAAGAAGCTTATTCCTCTACCCCAGCTGGTAATGTTACTAAACAGTCTGCTAGTGGTAAAATGAATAAAGGTAGTACTATTACTCTCTATATTAGTAAAGGTCCTGCCAAAACATATAATATAAATATTCAAGCTACTTGGTTTGGCTCAACTTATAATGAAACTGAACAAAACTTAAAAAATAAACTAATATCTAATTGTCCTGGTGTTAACTTCATCTTTCAAGCTAAAATAGTTAATGAAGGGTCAGGTCTAATTAGTTCTAACTCACCTATTAAAGTAGGAGCTAATACCTTTGTCCAAGGTAACACCTATACTATTATTATAAATAAATAAAGATGCCTAACCTGAAATGATAAAGTAAATGTAGACACATCTCTTTTTGTGTCTACTTTTTATTGACTATTTCACTAACCGCATCTTTTATATTTTATTTATTTAATTCATTTACTTCTTCTATAGTTAAACCTGTGGCTTTAATTATAACCTCAATATCTATATTAGCCTTTAATAAAGCTAATGCTGTTTCTTTCTTTGCCCTTTTTTCTCCTTCTTTTAATCCTTCTTTTAATCCCTCTTCTAATCCATCATTCCTAGCT
>JAVWCU010000066.1:0-3781 GCA_036648855.1 Bacilli bacterium | reverse complement strand
ACATAGGCATCAAGATATTACTAAAATGAGTGATGGAAGAATAAACCGCTTATGTATTATTCTAAATAGACAAATCAACAACCTTAAAATGTTAATAGTTACAAGTAGATAAGTTTAAGATAGAAAAACTATTTGCATATCTTTTAAATTATGATATAATTTATTTATTAATGACAGAGAAGAATACTTAGTAGTTTTTAATATTTATAAAGAGACTTAGTGGGTGGTGTAAACTAAGTGATATTAGAAATGAATTACATATTTGGAGTCATTCGTTATTCTAACGTTATAGGATATTAAGTGCATGGATAGTAATTATTATCTATGAATTAAGGTGGTACCGCGAGTAATTTCGTCCTTATATAGAAATATATAGGGATTTTTTTTAAGGAGGAAAGTATGACATTATTTGAAGAGTTAAAATGGAGAGGGTTAATTGAGAATACAACTGATCCTAGTTTAGAAGAAAAGCTTAATGCTGGGGGAATGACTTTTTATATTGGAACTGATCCAACTGGAGATAGTTTACATATAGGTCATTACTCGACATTTTCTATGGCAACTAGGCTAAAGAAGGCAGGACATAATCCAATATTATTAGTAGGAGGGGCAACTGGTTTAATAGGAGATCCTAAACCTTCTAGTGAAAGGCCAATGATTACTAAGGAATTACTTGATTATAATTATAAGAAGTTAAGGTTACAAGTAGAACAACTATTTGGTTTTGAAGTAGTAAATAATTATGATTGGTCTAAGGATATTAATTTTATTGATTATTTAAGGGACTATGGTAAGTATTTTAACTTGAATTATATGTTAAATAAGGAAACGGTAAAAAGTCGTTTAGATGTTGGTATTACCTATACAGAATTTTCTTATATGATTATGCAGTCTTTAGATTTTTTATATTTATATGAAAATAAGCAGTGTGTTTTACAAATTGGGGGAAGTGATCAATGGGGTAATATAACTTCAGGTGTAGAACTGATTAGAAAGAAAGTAGGGGGAGAAGCTTTTGGATTAGTAATGCCTTTAGTTACTAAGGCAGATGGTACTAAATTTGGTAAGAGTGAAGGTAATGCTATTTGGTTAGATAGAGATAAAACTTCTCCTTATGAGATGTATCAGTTTTTCTTAAATGCTGAGGATTCTAAGGTAATAGAGTATTTGAAAAAATTAACTTTTTTAGAGCCTGAGGAAATCATGGAGATAGAAAAAAGGTTTTTAGCTAATCCGGATGCTAGAGAAGCTCAACAGATTCTAGCTAGGGAGGTAATCAGTTTCTTACATGGAGCAGATGCTTATAAGGAAGCCTTAAGAATAAGTGAAGCTTTATTTAGTGGTAATATTAAAGAATTAGATATTAAGGAAATAGAAGAAGCTTTTAAAGATGTCCCTAACTATGAGATAAATGAGGATAAAAGTTTAGTAGATGTCTTAGTAGATGCTAATATTTGTACTAGTAAAAGGGAAGCTAAGGAGTTTATTTCTAATGGTACTATAAGTATTAATGGAGATAAGGTTATGCAACCGGACTTTATCCTTAGAAAAGAGTCAGCTCTCGGTAATTTGTTTAATATTATACGTAGAGGTAAGAAGAAATACTATTTGATTAGGCATATATAGGAGGAGTTATTATGGGAAGTAATGTTAATAGGAAACAGGATCTACTTACTAAGGTATTAAAGGTAGTAGCTTTATTATCAGTAATTATAATTGTTTTGGAACTTGGTTATTTAGGTGTTATGAAGATTATATCTTTAAGTAAATCTAGTTATTATGAGGTTAATCAAGGAATTGATTTTAGTGGTGATGATCTTATTTTAGCTGGAAGTAGTGATTTTAAGTATAGTAATAGTGTTAATTATACTAAGGGATTAGAAAAGGGTCGATTAGCTAAGTATGATAAGAATGATAAACTTATATGGGAAAGGGTTTATGATGAAGGCAATAATTCAACTTTTAGTGCTGTTAAGACATTAAATGATGGGTATTTAGTAGTTGGTAGTGCAGAATTCACTACTTATCAAATAGATAATAAGATTAGAGAAGGAATAATAGTTAAGTATGATAAAGATGGTAAGAAGTTATGGGAACAAAGGTATCAAGCTTTATCTAATACTAAATTTTTAGATATATTAGTAGAAGCTGATGGGTATGTAGTAATAGGACAAAGTATTTATGAAAATATGGAACTTGGTAATCACGAAACTGGTGGTGGAATAATAGTTAAATATGATTTAACTGGTAAGAAACTCTGGGAAGGTAATTATGGAGGTAATAAGTCAGGAATATTCAATGATATTGTTAAGGTGAATAATGGTTATGTAGTTGTAGGAAGGGATTCTAAGGATACGGGTATAGTTGTATTTTTTGATGAGGCAGGTAAGAAAAAGTGGAGTCGTAACTACAGTTATACTGATACAGAAGGATTTCAAGCTTTAGCAGTTAAAGATAATTACTTATATGTAGTTGGTTCTAAGAAAGTATGGACTGATACTGGTAATGAAGAAGCAGATAGTAACCGAGTAACAAAGAACACAGAAGCTTTGATTGTTAAATATGATATGAATGGTAAGATGTATTTTGAAAAGGCTTTCGGTGGAAATGGATATGAGAGATATCAGGATGTGCTAATAGAGGGTGATCAGTTATATTTAGTTGGACATACTACTTCTCTTGATTTAGACTTGGGTAAGGAAATAGTAGAAAACAAGATGATGGGTTTAATTGTTAAAACTGATTTAGAGGGAAATGTTTTAAATAAGAAGTTATATGGCGGAAGTAAGGATGATAATTTATTTTGCTTAGTAAAGAAAGATGATAAGTTTGAAGCCATAGGTATGAGTAATTCTAAGGATAGTGATTTAGCTAGGTATAAAAGAAATGGCCGAGATTATTATTCATTTAATATTACTTTTGATAAAGAATTAAATATCAGTAAATAATAAAAACCCTAAATTATAAAAATTTAGGGTTTTTTAATGAAATATAAATTAATTTTTAGTTATTATTTATTATAGAATTCAACAACTAAAGCTTCATCAATATCAGCATTTAATTCACTTCTTTCAGGTAATCTTACATAAGTACCTTCTTTTTTAGTGTCATCAAATGTTACAAACTCAACTCTTTTAGTTATAGTCTCTAATGCAGCAAGAGCTGCCTTATGATCTTTTGAATTTTCTTTTAATCCAATAACTGATCCGATTTTAACTTGGTAAGATGGAATATCTACTTTTTGTCCATTTACTGTTATATGTCCATGGTTTACTAATTGTCTAGCAGCTCTACGAGTAGTAGCAAAACCCATACGATAAGTAATGTTATCTAAACGAGATTCTAATAGTTGTAAGAAATTAGTTCCAGTTACACCTTTAATCTTTTCAGCAGCTGCAAATGTTTTTTTGAACTGTCTTTCATTTAAACCATACATGAATCTAACTTTTTGCTTTTCTTTTAACTGTACTCCATATTCAGAAAGTTTTCCTTTTCTTCCTTGCCCATGTTGTCCTGGTCCATATGGACGATTAACTAAATCTTTACCTGTTTCTAAGGTAGAGAATCCAACACGACGAGATTGTTTATAACTTGGTCCTGTGTATCTTGACATAATAGCCTCCTTCAATGTTTTTCTCATAAACATTTCTAGTCTATTTTCTCTAAATTTAGGGAGTCTTTTTTGAATGCTTTCACCTAACAGCTAGGTTACTTATCACTGTAAAAAACACATTAAATTCTTTAAAATAGTGCTGTTAATGAATATGTATTTATAATTATA
>JAVWCU010000065.1:0-3811 GCA_036648855.1 Bacilli bacterium | reverse complement strand
GGGGCCTACCGGATTTGAACCGGTGCTCAGGGAGTTGCAGTCCCACGCCTTACCGCTTGGCTAAAGCCCCATACTTCCTTCAACCACTTAATTATAGCAAAGAAAGAATTTTTTGACAATAAAATTCTACTAAAGAAGAACACTTTATGCGTTCTTATCTGGAATATGTGTCTTAAATGCTATTAACTGATCAGGTAGCAAATAAATATTATGATTATATATAATAAGTTCTTCCGGATATGCCCCATAAAAATCTGAAATTGACTCAATTGTATCTCCAGGCTTAGTAATATACATCACTACCCCTTTTTTAGGCACTAATAATTTCATACCAGGATATATATATTCCTTAGACTCTAAGCCATTTATATTAGCCAGTAAATCCGGATTTATTTGATACTTAGTTGCAACTTGATAAAGTGTATCTCCCTTTAACACTGTATAATATCCAAATGGTAAAGGGGCAACATTAGGTATTAGTAAAACTTCCCCTGTTACTAAACTCTTCCCCAATTGTAAATTATGATTTGCTCTAATCAACACATCAACCGGGATATTATAAAGAGCCGCTATTTTTATTAGAGTATCCCCTTCTTGAACAATATACTGATCACTCATCTTTATTCCTCCTAAACTAATATATGCAAAAAAAAGAAGTACATTACTACTTCTCATAAACTGAATACATATTACTTTGATTAAACCTAAACTCATTATTTATTACTAATGGTTTTAATCCAAAATTCTCTTGATATATATATAGCGTATCCCCCGCTAAATAAAAAACATAATCTTTATAAACAGAAAACTCCTTTAACTGATTATTACTTAATAATAACACTGGCCTATCCATTTGTGTTTTCCATAATCTATATATTTCTTTATTTCTAGTACTAAAATAATAACTATTTTCTGTTTCTACTACCTTAGTATATGGATACTTATCCAATTCCTTTATTTTACTAAAATCCTTAGTAAAATAAATCTTGTTACTAATAAAATCATATATGTTGCGTTCAGACCACTTATATCCATCATAAAACTGAGCATTAATATTAACATTACCTATTTCTCTTACCGTTCTATCTTTAGGACTTATCTCAAATTGTCTCTTATTATTACGGTCAAACAAGTAAACCTTACCATCTACTACTCCATTAAAGTAGCAATCATTAGAAATATTAGTTCCTATATCAAGTGGTTTACTTCCAAAATTAAATATATCCGCTATTAAAATTCTATTAAACTCTGCCATAGAAGTAAATTCCGGAATTATATAGTATTTACCTGCCGCTATTCCTCTATTATTATACTGATCATTTGCTAATAAATTAGTAGCCGTAATATGATCATTAGACATAATTTGAATACTATTGTATTGCCATACCGTTAAATAAAAATTATTTGGAATATTTTTCTGATAAATACTTATTCCCTTATCAGTAACAACTGGTGACTTATCTAATATAGAACTTGGAAGTAATATATCTTTTTTCTGTAAAATTAATTCAAATTCCTGTAAAGAAGGATATCCATTTTTTAAATAAGTATAACTATATTGTCTATCTTCCTTAACGCATTCAATATCATGGGTATCTTTTATATTATTATGATAAATTGGATAAAAACATATAAAACCATCTTTTTCAAAAGAAATAATATCTGTTATTAATTTTTTTTGTTTATTATAATTAGTTCTGTTCTCTAACAAAACTATAGAATTATCATATTTAACTGTAAACTGATAAATTGGTTTTCCTTCAGAATATAAAAAATGTTCCTCTATTTTATAATCCTTTGTAGCTGTTTTTAAATCATAATTAATCAAATGTTCCTTATGAAAAAAAACAACTCCAAATTGAGATACAAATATAAGTAAGGCAATTAATACCGTAAGTGAAAATATTCTTTTCATATACACCACTCCTAGTATCAGTATATCAAAAAAAGAATCACTTGACTAGATTCTTTTATTTGGAAAATTAAGCCTGGTTCTTTGAATATTTCTGTTTTTCATCCATCATATAACCAGTAATTGCTGTTTCTATTTCATCTAATGCATCTTTTGCAATATTAGATAATATAACTTCTTCTTTAACTGTATCAATTATTATTTTTCCCCAGATAAGGCCTGAAACTACTTTTAAATCATTAAATAAGTCTGGTGTTATAGCATCTAAAAAATACCCTACTACAACTCTATCCCTACCAATTAAAAGCCGCTTATTTGTTAAGGCCACTACTGCTGTTTGAAACATATCAAAAGGACTATCATTCTTTTGAGCTGTAAAAACGTAAATAGGCTTTTCTCCAGGATTTAAATGATTCTCAATAACTCTTGCATTTCTAGATATTCTCCACGCCACCGTAGTTGGATATCTTTTTTTAAATTCATTTGCTAAAGCAGATACTGTTTTCATACATTCCTCCATTAAGAGATTATTTTATTAGTCTTTAAAAAGGCTTCTACTTTATCTGACTCAACATAACCATCTAATCTAGCTTCAATTTTACCATTTGCCACTATGAAAGTCATAGGTGTACCACCATTAGAATTTGGACTAGATGCTTTATCTAACTTATCAAAATCTGCAAAATCTTGTTCTGTAAAATTATTAACATTTAAATATTTAATATCTATATTATTTTTATTAGCTAAATTTTGCATAATAGGTTTTAGTTTTTGACACCAACTACAGTCAGGTCTTCCCACCATTACTACTGTTTTAGTAGAGCTGTTAACTAATCCTGTAAATTCAGGATATGAAATATTTGTTAAACTTTTTTGTGGTGCCATAGAATTATTATCTGATAATTCTGACAAAAAGAACAATCCCACTACTAGTGCTACTACTCCCACAATAATTCCTAATGTTTTTAATTGTTTATTTTTCTTAGATCCTTTCTTAGGCTTTTCCTTATATTCCTTTTCCTCATTTTTGTCATGTTCAGAATGCTTATTATTATCTTTTTTATCCTTGCTATCTTCTTTAAAGCTCAAGTCATAATTCTTTCGTTCTTCAGGATTACTTAAAATTTTATAAGCTTTTTCTAGTTTTTTTAACTTCTTCTCTCTCTTCTCTATATCAGCAATTTTTTTTGCCTTTTCCTTTAACTCTTGATAAGATTTTTTAATAGTGGCAAGAGATGCTGTCTCCTCTACCTTTAAAATTTCATAGTACTTTTTTTCCATTTTAATCTTCCTTTCCTCTTTGTATAATTAATTATAACATGATTTAGAGCCGTTTTCATTAAAAAATAGCATTTTATAGCTATAATGATAAACATTCAGCATTAATTTTGTCGACTTTTTAAATTTCTAAAATAAAACTATGCCACATATATTAAATAGAAAAGGATAGTGATAATATGCAGAAAATAATAGTAGGAATACCAAGAGCCTTACTCTATTACAAATATCATATTCTCTGGGAAACATTTTTTAAAGAATTAGGAATTACTACCATCACTAGTAATTCTTCTACTAAAGAGACTCTAGAAATAGGAAGAAGATTTTTAATAGATGAAGCTTGCTTATCTATGAAACTATATATGGGTCATGTTAAACAATTACTACCCTTATGTGATTATGTTTTAGTTCCAAGAATCATTTGCCTAAAAAAGAAAGAAAAACTATGTACTAATTTTTCAGCTTTATATGATTTAGTACACAATCTATTTCCAGATACTAAACTTCTACATTACAATATCGATGTGCCAAATCAAGAAACCGAATTTTTCGGATTACTACATATTGGTTTACAACTAGGATTTCCCTATATAAAAATAGTAAAAGCTTATCACCTAGCAA
>JAVWCU010000064.1:0-4000 GCA_036648855.1 Bacilli bacterium | reverse complement strand
AAGCCACATCCCCCTCGTAAATCTCCTTGCCATTCTTGTCGTGCAGGCCAGTGAACTGGCCGACAGTGGATGGGTCTACTTCGTACTCCTGCATCGATATTTCTGCAACTTCTGTAACTATCGACGTGTGCACTCCGAATGTGAGTAAATTGCCTATTACCCACTTCCCATTGTCGAGGCGTTTGCCTCTAAATTTAATTTCTCTCATGGCTTTATTTTATTAGTTCGGTTAGTATCTTTTATCTGACCCATATGCCCATTCCCTCTCAATTCTATCTCGCTTATCATGTTCTTTATTACGAATTAGACATCGGTCTATTCCTCTGTCGTAAATGTCTTCTGCGTGACCACAATATTCTTCTGGTTGATAACTTGAACACGATAAACAATTACCACTGCAAGTGCATGCGTATCTACATCCCATATCTTTATTATTTTTTAGGTAATTTGGTGTAGCCCAATACAAATAAATAGGCTGACGCACATAATCCGATCAGATGTATTACAACCCACAACCAATTTTCTGTCTTAAATTCATGCGTTATCATAATCAAGAATAAGGTGCTGAGGATAAGTCCTATTACTGTGTCAAGTGATGCTTTTGTCATACTCATTTACTATTTTTGAAAATCTGATAAACAACTTGTGAAACTATCGCGTGGGTCATTTGCGTTTAGTTTTTTGAAATTTTATTGTCTTTAATTTTTTCATACTAATATATTATTTCTCAGAACTTGTTATATTTATTTTTTAACACGAGATTAAATAAAAAATAATGGTTTATTCACACGTAAATTCGCAGACTTAACCATTAAATAACTAAAAATTAGTTATAAGCCATTAGGATTATCTAGAGCACTGTAACGTTTACCGCTTGCATTCCCTTCGCACCCTCTTCAATCTCAAAATTTACCTTCTGACCATCGGCCAGATCGGCTCTTCCATTTACGATAGTTTTTACTTCCTTAAAGTGGACGAAAACATCTCCTTGAGCAGAAGAAATAAATCCATAACCTTTGACCTTGTCAAACCATTTAACTGTACCTTGCATTTCTTAAAAATAAAATTATTATAAATACCCTTATGAGTATTTGCAGAATGTGGGAGATTCGAACTCCAAACTTCAGTCTGACAAACTGACACGTTACCATTACGCTACACATTCTATATTATTACATACGTAATTAATATTGTATAAATAATTATCTGTATAATTATATATAAATACAAAGATAATAATTATTTTATATATATTCGAATATTAATATATAAGAATGTACTGGTGGTAGGATTTGCACCCACTGTCTTACGGATATAAGCCGTACGCATTTACTATTTGTGCTACACCAGCAAAAATTAGTATTACTATTTATTTTATATATCGTATAAATTAAATTATATTAAACTCTATCTTTTAAATAAGTATATAGAAAAATTATTAATAGAATAATAAATATCCCTATAAAAATCCCAAATAATGAGACTATATAAATATTTATTTTGTATATAAGATTAATAGTATATATTATACACCATAGTAGAATACTATACAATAAGAGTCTATAACAAGTACAAAATTTAAATGTAAACGATAAGATAATTAAACCTATAGTTATACAGACTTTTACAAAGAGATCTATTAATTCTACTATTTCTAAAGTTAGTATATTATAGTATAGTAAAGATCTTCCAAATAAACTTATAACTAAGAAAAGTGGAGCAAGCCTAATAAATATTAGACTTAATGTCTTTAACATAACTATTACTTTTAGAAGTCTTTTTAAAATATACTATAAACTTATATATAAATTTTATAATGTGTTATACTATAATAATAATATAATATTATAGTAACAAAACTATATATAGTTATCATTAGTACAACGCGCATTATGTTTAGATTCAATTAATTATGTGGAGTAGACGGGATTCGAACCCGTGTCCATCCAATTGTTAATATTAATTTTATTTACATGTTTAGGATAAGTGTTTTATATATCGTATACTTCCAAAACGATCTTAATTTTCTATTTAATGTGAGAATTTATAAGATAAGTCACATGCTGTCTGATCGACTGCTACTACCATTTACATTAATCTATGCAAAAAAATCTAGTATCTATTATTTTTCCAGACTTTGGATAGCTTAAGCAGCAAAGGCTACTTGAGCACGCATTTGAACTGTAAGAGATATAATCTTATTAATCAGTTTACTAAAAGTTTTCTTAGCGTTTGTTTTTTTGGTCCATTTATTAAAGAAGTTATACTAGCTCCTACATGAATTATTATTAACAGTTTTGAATGTCAAATACCTGACTACCCCAAAAATAAAGTAGTTTAAAATCTTATTTTACAAATGAAGTTATATTTATGTATATTTTTATAATTAATCCCACCAATTTCTAGTATGAAACTTTCTAAGATCACAATATAAATTATATGCTTTTTCTATATATAAAGTATCTTTTAGAAATTCCACATTATTTTTATTATAGTACATTGGAAGAAAACGTCTTATATTATTAAGATTTATATACTGATTTTTTCTATATACGTTTTCCGTAATAATATCTATTAATCTAATACAAAGATTAATTCGACTAATCTCATATTTAAATCCTGTAAATAACTGAGTTACACTAAATCTCTCAGAAATATTTTGAAGTTTGGCCTTCTCTAGTAATAATAAATAAATCCAATCCCAATCATAGTCCTTCTTAATAGCATTAAATAAACGCTTCTGATGTTTATTTAGTTGTCTTTGTTTCATAACTTTACTTTAATAAATTTTTTCTAATCTTAGAATGTATCTATTCTTGTTCTTGAGTACTATTCGACATATAAAGTGAGTATATTAATCATAATCATTTTCTTCTATATCTTTTCTAGCTTAATCTTATGCTTGATTAATGATAATTTGTAAAAAATTACTAATAATTTGTTCCATGTCTTTAAATTTTTAATTTATTATTAATAATATCAGTATTTATATTCCCAATCACGAGAATATAGACTTTGAAAACTATAATGATCTTGATAACATCTCTTGCTTTTCCTCTTCTGAAAGATTTGGCCATTGATATCCTTCATATATCTTATTATTATATTTTCGTAAAATAAATAAAGCATTATTTTTCCAGAAAAATTTAATATCTAAAGAAGCTGTTTTATATAGAGGAATAGCGTCAAAAAAAGTACATGGATTGCGATCTGAAAATTCTTCTTGCGTAAATCCATCATATAAATGATTATTATAATATTTATTACGAATGTGACAAAACTTACAAGCACTCTCTTTAAAATTAAAAGAATTAGTATCTTGAACTAAATCTAAAATACTTTTATCAATAGATGGCAAATCTAATGACGATATTGTGGAAGCAATTACTCCCCAATATCCTTTAACGTGATTATTTGGAGCATAACATATTTTAGATATTATTGCATTAGTGCAGTTATCTAAGTTATCTTTATTATTTAAATTACATAAATAAGGTATTGTTTTGTGATCACTGTAATTCATTCTTAATAAATGAACATTATAATGAATGTTTTTACGATTTCCATGTGAATCGCACATTGTAATACTAAACGGACTACTTACGCAGTTATCATCAGAATACGTTCGAATAATTTTAAATTCCATAACTTGTAAGAGTTTAATTAAACTTATGAATATAACTAGTGCCTATACCCTCAATCACGAGAATATAGGCTAAATTTATCGTCATTTTAAAGCTTCATATATTTTAGTATGGGCTTTTCTTCTCATATAGGTTTTTCCTATATGTTATTAGAAGAATCTATAGCATTTTACTATAGTGACTACACCTTTTATTTAGCAGGTAGGATTTTCTGCGTAATATAGTTTAATGTTATAGCCGACTATGAAACATACTTGAGTTAACATACTTAAACGCTTTGATATTATTTTCGACAGCTGTCATACAAATAGCCTCGGTCTGCTCCTTGACGTACTGAAGAGCGTAGCCGTCCTGTT
>JAVWCU010000063.1:0-4085 GCA_036648855.1 Bacilli bacterium | reverse complement strand
CTATAATAAATAGTGTCAAATTATGCTAAAACCTATTGCAAATAAAAAATCACTATGTTATTATTAATTTATAAAATAAAGGAGAGAGAAAGAAAATGAAAAAGAATTTAAACCGAAAAGGATTTACATTAATTGAGTTATTAGCTGTTATCGTTATTTTAGGAATTATTATGTTAATTGCAGTGCCTAGTATTAGTAAAATTATTACTGGTGCTAAAAGAGATGCTTTTATAAGTATGGGACAACAATATATAGATGGAGTTAGAACAGCAGCTATTGCTGGAGATATTAATTTTGAGTTAGATCCAAGTAAGGTAGCAGTTGTGAGTATTAGAGCAGTTGATTTAGAAAAATTTCCTGACCCTAGTAAAGTGAAGAGTTCATTCAATCAATTATTTGCTACTACTGATACAGAGTCATTTGCTTATGTCGTAATTCGTAATATTAGAAGTGTTGAAGATCCTAAATATGCATATTATTATGCTGCAAAGGATGCTTTAAATAACTGTGTTGCTTTAACAGAAGAAAGTGAATTATCAAGAGCTAAAGTTATTGCAGATGGATGTGGTATTACTAAAGTAAATAGACCAACTAGTGGTACTATTTCTCTAAATGTTCCATCTGGAACAGGCGCTACAGCTTATACAGCAGATGCTAATCATATTTATTTAACAGCTAGTCAAAAATAATAAAACAGAAAAATTAGCTTCGGCTATTTTTTTTTCAGGAGGAATAATGTTAATTATAGGTTCACATGTATCTTTTAATAAAGATACTCAATTATTAGGCAGTTTAAATTTAGCATTAAGTTATGGAGAAAATGCCTTTATGTTTTATACCGGTGCTCCACAAAACTCAGTGAGGTTCCCCGTTCAAGATAGTTTGACAATTGAAGCTTTAGAAAAAATGAAAGAAACAAATATTGATTATCACAATGTTATAGTTCATGCTCCTTATATTATTAACTTAGCTAGTACGGATAAGGAAAAATATAAATTTGCGATTAATTTTTTACAAACTGAACTTGATCGAGTGAGAAGTCTAGGTATTAAATATATAGTCCTTCATCCAGGAAGTCATGTGGGTGCAGGAATAGAAGTAGGAATTAGACAAATAGTTAATGCCCTTAATCAACTGTTTTTTGATAAAGATAATAATGTTACTATTTTATTAGAAACAATGGCAGGCAAAGGAACAGAGGTAGGTAGTAAATTAGAAGAATTAAAGAAAATAATTGAGAGAGTAACAGATAAAAGTAGAATTGGAGTTTGTTTAGATACTTGTCATTTAAATGATGCTGGTTATGATATGACTGAGTTTGAAGACTTCTTAGATAATTTTGATAAAGTAATAGGCTTGGATTATATCCACTGTATTCATATTAATGATAGTAAAAATATTATTGAAGCCCATAAAGATAGACATGAAAATATAGGATTTGGTAGTTTAGGCTTTGATAATTTATGTAAAATTATTTATAGTGAAAGACTAACTAATATTCCTAAAATTTTAGAGACTCCTTATATAGATAATATATATCCCCCTTACAAAGAAGAAATAACAATGATTAAAAATAAAAAATTTGATAAAGAAATAAAAAAGAAAATTACTGGTTAATCTTCTTTTTTATTTCTTTATATAAGGCAATGCCTGCTTTATAGACGGTAGGGTCAATTTTATTTTTTAAATCTTGAAGAATAATAGAAGGATCTCCTTTATAAAAGGTTAACCAATGCTTTTTTGCAACAGTTAAAAGAGTAGAGGCATCCTTATCATTTATTTGAATACCTTTTTCTAAAGCATAATTTTGAATATCAGAAGTAGACATAGTTTTAATATAATTCCCTATTATCGTTTCATACATTTTTTCACCTCTAATTAAAATTATGAGGGTAATTTAGAAAAAATACTACCAAACTAAGATAAGAGGGATAAAATGAAGAAAAAGAAAAAAAGATTAAGGACTAATAAAGGAATAATAATTTTTATTATGTTAATATGTGTACTATTATTTAGTTTTTTAGTAATTAGATTAACTAAAGTTATGATTATAGATAAAAATATTCATTTACTTAAATTAAAAGAATTAACTAATAAGATAGTAGAAGGAGACAGTGCTCCAAGAGGTAGAATATATGATAGAAATTATAAATTATTAGTTGATAATAAATTAGTACCTGTTATTTTATATAAGAAAGAAAATAATTTACTGGATAAAGATAAAGTTATTTTAGCTTATAAACTTATTGAATATATAAATATTCCTATTAAGAAGTTAAGTATTACTAATTTAAAAGAATTCTTTTTAATTAACAATAAGGACTATGTAAATAATCTAATTACAAAAGAAGAATGGGATAATTTAAAAAATAGAGTTTTAACTAATAAGGATATATATAAGTTAAAAATGGATAGAATTACTGCTAAAGATTTAACTAATTATACCGATAAAGATAAAGCAGCGGCTTATGTTTATTATTTAATGAATAAAGGTTATGGGTATCAAGAAAGTATTATTAAAAGTGAGGATGTTACTGATAAAGAAGTAGCATATTTGGCTGAGCATCAAGCAGAATTACCAGGTTTTATAGTTAAAGGTAGTTGGGAAAGAGTATATCCTTATGGAGATACATTTAGGACTATTTTAGGTAGTGTTACGGATATTGATGTAGGAATACCAAGGGATGGAAGAAAAAGTTATCAGGAGTTAGGTTATGCTTTAAATGATAGAGTAGGAATAAGTTATATAGAAAAGCAATATGAAAGTTATTTAAAAGGAGAGAAAGCTTTATATAGAGTTATATCTAGTAATAAGAAGGAATTAATTAAAGAAGCTAAAAGAGGAAAGGATATAGTTTTAACTATTGATATAGATTTTCAACAAGAAGTAGATAATATTTTGATTAATGAATTAATTAAAGCTAAGAGTGAACCTAATACTGAATATTTAAATAGAAGCTTTGTAAGTATAGAGAGACCTTTTACAGGAGAGGTATTAGCTTTATCAGGTAAACAGATAGTTTCATTAAATAATGAGTATATGGCTTTAGATTTTACATCAGGAGTGTTAACTGATCCTATGACTCCTGGAAGTGTTGTAAAAGGCGCTAGTATGTTAGTTGGATATAATACAGGAGTAATAAAGATAGGAGAAGTAATAAAAGATGAATGTGTTAAAATAGCGGGTACTCCTAAAAAGTGTTCACATATATCTTTAGGCTATATTAATGATATTAAAGCTTTAGCACAGTCTTCTAATGTTTATCAGTTTAAAATAGCAATGAAGGTAGGAGGCGCTAATTATAAATATAATGCTCCTTTGAAAGTAGATCCTAATGCTTTTGATATTTATAGGAAAACTTTAGGGGAGTTTGGTCTAGGAGTTAAAACAGGAATAGATTTACCGGTAGAGAGTTTAGGATATATTGGGAATAAAAAAGATTCAGGGTTATTATTAGATTTATCTATGGGACAATATGATACTTATACGCCTATCCAATTATCACAGTATATTAATACTATTGCATCAGATGGGGTTAGATATGCTCCTTACTTAGTTAAAGAAATATATGCATCTTCAAATAGTAATCAGTTAGGAAAATTAGAGAAAAAAATAGAACCAGTTATATTAAATCAGGTTACAACAAAAGTAGAGTATTTAGATAGAATTAAAGAAGGTTTTAAAGCTGTAATGAGTGTAGGACTGGGAAAAGGTGTTATGGGTACAGCTCCATTTCCAGCAGGTAAAACAGGTACAAGTGAAAGCTTTATTGATACTGATCATGATAATATTATAGATAGTGAGTCAGTAAGTAATGCCTTTGTAGGATATGCTCCATATAATAAGCCTACTATGTCTATTGCAGTTACTTCGCCAGATGTAGAGAAACCTTCTAATTATAAATATCATAGTTATGTAAATAGAAGAATAGCAAAGAAGGTATCTAGTAAGTACTTTGAGTTATTTAATTAGTATTTATATTAAAAAAGTCAAATTGGTGAAAAGGTCTTGTTGTATTTACTAAAACTATAGTATAATTAAGATATTAAAGTAGAGGTAAGAAGTATGAATAAGAAAAGTAATA
>JAVWCU010000062.1:0-4167 GCA_036648855.1 Bacilli bacterium | reverse complement strand
TAACTGGTTTTACCTTTTTCTCTGTTTAATTTTCAAAGACCAATTTGTCGCTACACTGTAGCGTCGTCACCACTTGGCGACTTTTATATCTTACCACCTTCACACCATTTTGTCAACATTTCTTTTTAATAACTTTTAAAGTTATTTTTTAGCATTGTTGATACATGGGTTGTTGTGAAGACAAGATATATCTTAACATATTTTTTATGTTAAGTTGAAGTCTATTTCTTACCTAAACAAGATTAATTCCATATTACTACACAATTCTACAAATATCTTATATTTATATACTTTGACACACTAGGAGTAGTATATCTTGTTAACCCAATATATATACATTATTTTCATTAAGATTTTGAGCTATATTTTATATTTTATTATTGTGTTGCAGATAAACTATTTAAATCTACCTTTCATAATTTAAGTAAATACAGCTCAAATTAAGTCCAACAAATAAATACTGACCACTTGAAAAATCAAAAAACTTCATGATTCTTTTTTTATATTGAATATTATTAATTATATTTGGCTAGATTAATTCTATAATCTTATTGAATAAATTAAGTAATATGGTGATTAAGTTTATGAATAAAAAAAGTATTAAAATTGATGTTTCACATAATTTAGTTCTATATTTAATAATATACATTGTAATTTTCGCTTACAATGTTTGTTATGTAGTTAACTTTAACAAAGACTTATCTGTAACGACCTTTAACAGCAAGCTTTCCTATGAAAGTTCTAAGGCTAAATTACTGTCATTTATATCTAATGAAAGAACAAATGACGCCTCATTTGATTTTGTATTAGAGAATAAAGAGTTTTATAACTATTGTCTTAATAAGACTCAGGCAAAGCATATTAATTTATATAATACACAGGATGAGCTAGAGAAACAGCTTAAAACAGCTCATCTTCCCGATGAGTTTAAGTATAAGGTAATTGACCAAATTTCATTAAGGGAATTTTTAAAATCAAGAGGATCTATTTTAAGTGAAGAACCTTATTTTTCTGTAATAATAAATACATCAAAGGATTTTAATTTAAACCCGCTATTGCTCTTTGCTATAGCAGGTCAAGAACAATCATTTGTTCCAAAAGAAAGTAAGAACGCAGTAAAGATTGCTAATAATCCATATAATGTTTTTAATAGTTGGCAAAATTACAATACCGATATTGAAGATTCCTCAAGAATAGCATCAAGAACGGTTATAAATCTCTCAAAAGATAGACCTAGTAATATTGATTTATTCATATGGATAAATAGAAAATACTCAGAAGATAAAGATTGGCATTACGGTGTTAGGTCTATTTATGAACAACTTAAAACCTATACAACCTTTTTTTAAAACATTAATATAATCGCATTAAAATTAAATTAATATTTTTTATAAAGGACTTTCATAGAAAGTCCTTTATATTTTTCTAATTATTACATAATATAGATTATAGGATTGTTTATATTGTATTTTTGTAGGAGGTATGTATGAATTTTTATTTTGGTATGGGTAAAACGGAACTCATAAAATGCTTTTTTATGATTATTATTGGTAGCTTTCTATGTGCAATTTCCCTTAATTTATTTATAATACCATCAAACCTATTAAGTGGAGGTGTTTCAGGTATTGCATTAATAATTCAGTATCTTACTGGATTTCCCGTAGGTATAACTGTACTTATTTTAAATATACCTTTATTTATCTTAAGTATTTTAAAGATAAATAAAAAATTCACTATTTTCACAGGCATTGGCCTTATTTCCCTCTCAATTGGATTAATAATCACAACACCATTAAATAATGTTTTATCACCTGTGGCTGAATCATCAAAATTATTATATTGTATCTATGGCGGTGTGATAAATGGTCTTGGTTTAGGTATTGTATTTACAAACTACGGGTCCACAGGTGGATTAGATATTATAAGCATGTACATGAAAAAGAAATATGATATTAACTTGGGTTCGGTTTCATTTGCAATTAACTTTATTATAATTTCTATAGGATCCATACTATTTGGATTTACAATCGGATTATATACTCTTGTATCTATATATGTTACTTCAATATCTATGGAAAAAGTCATTAAGGGTTTTAATACTCAAAAAATGTTGCTAATAATTACTTCAAAACAAAAAGAAGTTAGTGATGCAGTAATGGATGAACTTAATAGAGGTATAACAGTACTATATGGTGAAGGGGCCTATTCTCACGAGAAAAAAAATGTATTATATTGTGTTGTTTCTTTACCTCAACTTCCCAAAATTAAACATATTGTAAGAAGTATTGATGAAAATGCATTCTTATCTATTCTTGATACTTCAGAGGTTCAAGGAAAGGGATTTAAGAATCCCCTTGCTTAAAACAAAAGGAGACATCTATTTAATTAGATGTCTCCTTTAAAATATTATTTGCTTAAGAACTTTACAACTGTCTCATAGTGAATAATCTCTTATGTACCGTTTATTATTCATCTCTTATAGATTATATTCTTATTCAATTATATACCCCACATCGTGTTAGATGTTACTCATTTTGCTACTAGTTATTAAATATCTGCTTCTTTATGAAAATCTTTACTTGTTTCTATACGGGCTTCACTCACTCTTTCTACATATATACTTCTACTTGGAAATGCAATGGATACACCTTCACTTTTCAATATTTCCATAATTTCGTAGTTAACATCTTGTTTTGTAGCCATATACTCTGGAAAATTCACTTTATTAACAAAATAATATATAGAAATATCTAAACTACTATCATTAAATTTATCAAATCCAACTTGTACTGACTCACTATCTACATCAGAATGTTTATAGAGAGCTTCTTGTATTTTCTTAACGCACATTTGCATCTTTTCTATAGGAGTATTATATTCAACACCCAAATTTATTGTAACTTTCCTTGCATCTCTTCTATTAAAGTTCAGTATTGGGTCGTTGGCAAGCATTGAATTAGGAACTGTAATAAGTACCTTCTCAAAAGTTCTAATTTTAGTACTTCTAAAGGATATATCCTCAACTATTCCTTCTAAATCCCTACACTTTATCCAATCACCCATTGAAAATGGTTTATCAAATATTATTATTACTCCTGCAATAATATTTGCTGCTAAATCTTTAGCTGCAAGTGCAAATGCTAGTCCTCCAAGACCTAATCCTGTAACAAAAGCTTCTATATCATAGTTCCAAATATTTGCAATTTGAATTATTGCAAAAGCAATTATAATTGCCTTTATTACTTTTGATAATAATGGGTAAAATATTTTATCAATTTTAACATCGTAACTATTATTTACTTTTTCAAAAAAAATTGATGAATCCTTTGTTAAATTTAGTAATCCATTAATAAATAACATAGTTATCGCTGTGGACAGTAGTTTATTTATTAATAAAATACTTATCGGTAATGCATTTGATAATGCTCTTAGAAATATGTATGCTCCTAACACTACAAATAATGCCTTAAATGAGCTTTCATATGCCAACAAAACCTTATGTGTGGCTTTGAATTTTAATTTTGTAAAGGCTTTATCTAAAATCCTCAATATATATTTCGTAAATATATTTCGTAAAAACAATAGTAGTACAAAAATTCCTGTACCAACAGCTACATTTTTCCATATTTTATAAAGGTCACTATAAATAATAGTATTAATAACCTCTTTTGAAAATAGATTTAGTTCTGCTAAAAACATTAGCACCCTCCCTACAGTATTATTTTAATATTATATTATTCTTTAGTTACTTTTTTATACTTCATAATTTTTCTAGGTTTCAATAAAATTTTACTGGCCACTAAAATAATCCTTTACAATATATTATCATAATAAATATAAAAAAAGCACTTCTTTTGAAGTGCTTTGGTGGCTCACCGGGGGATCGAACCCCGGACACCATGATTAAAAGTCATGTGCTCTACCGACTGAGCTAGTGAACCGTATGACCTGGCGACCACCTACCCTCCCACAAGGCTTCCCTTGCAGTACTCTTGGCCGTTTAGAGCTTAACCTTCGTGTTCGGTATGGGAACGGGTGTATCTTCTAAACGCATCATCACCAGATGATTAAGAACAATAAGTATTGTTCTTTCAAAATTGCACAGTGAAATCAATAATTAGGTCAAGCCCTCGACTTATTAGTATTAGTCAGCTCAACATGTTACCA
>JAVWCU010000061.1:0-4185 GCA_036648855.1 Bacilli bacterium | reverse complement strand
TTACTAATACTAGTGTTAATAATAACACTACTGTCATAATCATCTTTTCTTTTGTGCTCACTACCTTAGTTTTTTTTGTTATCTTTTTACTTGTTTTTTTCATATTCTCTACTCCTTACCTTGTACTATTATTTTATCAAGTTCTAACTACTTTTACAAGTAATTATTCTTATTAACTGTAGGTTAATAACTATTTACATCAAAACAAAAAAAGATGCCTAAACATCTATTTTATTTCTGTAATTTCTATTTCATATACTCCATTAGGACTATCGACCTTAACAACATCTCCAACCTTCTTATTTAATAAAGCTTTAGCAATAGGAGACTCATTAGAAATCTTACTAGCAAATGGATCTGCTTCCTGACTTCCTACAATCTTATATTCATCTTCATCATCAGGATCATCCATATATTTAATAGCTACTGTACTACCTAATCCTACCTTATCCTTAGTAGTTTCCTCTATAATAGTAGGATGCTCTAACATTATTTCAAGCTTCTTAATTCTTCCTTCTATTTCTGCCTGTTCATTCCTAGCTGCATCATAATCCGCATTCTCAGATAAATCTCCTAGAGATCTAGCCTCCTTAATTGCAATTATATTAGCAGGTCTTCTAACCTTAATTAAATTATCTAATTCTATCTTTAATTCTTCTAACCCGTTACGAGTTAAATATACAGGTTTCTTTTCGCTCATACATTTCACCTCTTAATCTCTAATGTCTCTAAAAGGATACTACAAAAGTCCACTTTTGTCAATCACTTTCTCTTTATATAGTAACCCTTTGATTAAGCTATAATAAAGCAAATAATCATATTTGTCAATATTAGAGTAATGTATCTTATGTAATAAGCTCTACTTTAGAACCTATTTCCTTACTTCATAACAATTAATAAAATATTCATCAGTCATACCACTTATAAAATCTATAACTTTTCTTTTATTACTTGTCTTACTTAAATAACTAATATCCTTATCATTTAAAAAATTAATATATATTTCACTCTGTAAATTATTACTTTCTAAATCCATTAAATAAGTACTATATAAATACTCAAACTTAATTTTAAGTATTTCTATCTCCTCTTTACTATTAGCTTTAGAATAAATATTACTATAATTAAAGTCCTTTAAAGTAGTCATAGCTTGATAAACTCTATCACTCATCTTAATATATGGTTTATTATAACTATTAACTACTACATCCTTTATAATAGTATCTACTATATCTTTATTATTATTTCCTAAAACCTTTGTAATAATCTCTGGAATACTCTCTCTATTAATTAATCCTATTCTAATAGCGTCCTCTATATCTCTACCTAAATATCCAATTAAATCACTTATTCTAACTATACAACCTTCTAAAGTCATAGGTCTTAGCTTCTTAGACATATCTTTATCTATATAACATTGCTTATATTCTTCTAAAAACTTATTTCTAGTCTTAGCAACTGGTCTATAACAAGCATCTATTATTTCTCCATTATGACAAAGTATTCCATCTAAAACTTGAATACTTAAATTCATTCCTACCCCATGTTTCTCAATAGTTAAATAAGTCCTAACACTTTGTATATTATGTCCAAAGTATTCTCCTAATTCTCTAATTGATATATCATTTAAAATCTTCTCTCCTACATGTCCAATTGGTGTATGCCCTATATCATGTCCTAAGGAAATTGCTTCAGTTAAATCTTCATTTAAGTTTAAACATCTAGCAATAGTCCTTGCTATCTTACTAACTAATTGCACATGAACTATTCTCTTACTCAAATCTTCATCTTGTCTAAAAGAAAACACTTGTGTCTTATCTAAATACCTAGTATAAGATAAAGCATGAATTATCCTATCAATATCATGATAAAAAGCTGGTCTTAACTCCCCACTCTCATCTTCTTCTAATACTCTAATTGCATCTTTACTCTTAGCCCCAAATTTAGATAAACTATCTTCTTTTTTAAGCATCTGCTCTTTTAATTCATTTAAAAAATCATTAGTCATTATATACCACCTTAATCCTCATCATAGAAGCTTTTTCTACTTCTTCTATACAAGGTATTCTAAGTACCTCTTCTGGATGCCTTGCTACCTCTAATTCTTCTCCTTGTTCAGTATAAATATGTTCAATTATAAAACTAATTATTTTACCACTAGGCATAAATATTTCTACTTCATCTTGGAGTTTAAATAAGTTCCTCTCTGATACTATTACTTCTTTCTTAATCTTATCATAATCTATTACATAGCCTAAATAATCCTGATTAGATAACTCTTGTCTACCTGTATAATATTGATCTTCCCCATTTGCTTCATGAAAAAAATAATGAGTTGAATTTTCTCGATTAGAAACTCTACTTAATACCTGTTCTTGTATTTCAATCAACTCTTCACTAAGTGTATCATTGTTAATAGCGTCAATTAACTTTCTATAAGAAGAAACAACTGTAGCCAAATAATAATGTGATCTCATTCTTCCCTCTATTTTTAAACTTTTTACCCCTATTTCCATCAAATCTTTTATATAATGTGCCATATTTAAATCCTTTGTTGCCATTGTAAACTTTTCTTTACTAGAGCTATCTATATCAAAATGAAATCTACAAACCTGACTACATCCACCTCTATTAGAATCTCTATTAGTCAAATAGTTAGATAAAGCACATCTTCCACTGAAAAAAGTACACATTGCTCCATGAATAAATACTTCTATATCCATCCCTGTCTTTACTATAATCTCTTGTATTTCTGTTTTAGATAATTCCCTAGCTAATACTACTCTTTTAACTCCTTGCTTCAAGAAGAATTTAACACTTTCTATATTAGTTGTAGAATTCTGAGTACTAACATGAATCTCTGCTTCTTTAAAATGCTCTTTAATATAATTTATAATAAACGGATCACTTACAATAAAAGCATCTATCCCAGCTTGATAAACTTCATTTAAATAATCATATACCCCTACGATATCTTCATTATGAAAAACTATATTAGTCGTAAGATAAACCTTTTTACCTAACTTATGAGCAAATGAACAAGCTTCTTTTATTTCAGGGATACTAAAGTTAGTAGCATTTGCTCTTAAGCTATATTCTTGTCCTCCAATATAAACAGCATCTGCCCCATATAAAAGTGTTAATTTAAGTCTTTCTAAATCCCCAGCAGGAGCTAATAATTCTATTTTATTTATCATTTCTTTTCACCTTATAAATAGTTTTTTTATATAAAAAACCCGTATTATTACTTTCTAAAATATTGTTAACTACTCTTATTAGTTCTGCTTGCTCTAAAGATGAATAAGTATTCCCTTTAAGTATTTCCTGATAAATAGTAATAACTTCATTAATTTTACTTGAAGAAATATTTTCCATATAAATTATTCCATATGCAAAATCCTGTTTAACATAATCAAACAAACTAGAAGTTGCATGAAATAACAAACCATTATATAAACAAGTTCCTATATTATTTTCTTTAATTAAATATTTATCATCTTTATTAGGCTCTTTTAAAGTATATATTCTATCTTCCTGAAAAGACTTTGTATAATTAAAATAATTAGTTAAAAGCTTTCTCTTAGAATGAGCCATAACTGGGTAACCTAATAAATTAACCATTAATAGTAATTTAGATTTACTTCTAATCTCTAACATTTCTTCTAAAGTTATTTCATTAGCCAATAACCCATATTTAACTCCCAATTCAGAATAATAATTACATGTATTATAATTAGTCACTAAATGAGTCTGATTCCAAACAAGTGGCACTGTTAATGCTAATTCTTGCCAAATATTAAGTATAGCCTGATCATAAAAGAAAATACCCGCTATTTCTAATTCATTAAATTTAACTAATAATTCTCTAGTCAGTTCTAGTTCATTATTAAACAGATTCTTATCCATACTTAAAAATAATTCTATATTTGGATATTCTTTTCTAAAAGAAATAATATTCTCAAGTGTTAAAGCATTATTATCATTAATTGAAAAATCCTTTACTCCAAATAGAAAAGACTTAACTCCTAAATTAAGTTGTTCTTTTATATCTCTATTATTAGGACAAACCATTAATTTCATACTACTACCTCTTATTCGTTTCTATTATAATATAGAAATAAATAATTGTATATGAAAAAGACTTTTTCAGTCTTTAATTCCAGGCACTAAATCTTTTACCATCTG
>JAVWCU010000060.1:0-4378 GCA_036648855.1 Bacilli bacterium | reverse complement strand
TTAGAATAAAAAATGCTTGGTATCATTACAAAGTTGTGTTATAATGTATGGAGAAAGGAGTGGGAAATACCCACTCTTTAAATTGTTTAGGAGGTTATATGAAAGATAAACTAATTGAGTTAGTTGGCACTGAATTAGATAACTTACAGGTTATTATTTCTGATGTCAGGTTAGAACATGAGAATAATCAAACCTATCTTAGAGTAGTTTTAGATAGTGATGCGGTTATTGATTTAGTTAAGGTAGTAGAGGCTACTAAGGTAATAAACCCAGTCTTAGATAAGAGTAATTTTATACCAGATACTTATATATTAGATGTATATGCTAAAGAAAAAGGAGATGTTTGTTGTGAACAGTAAAGAGTTTTTAAAAGCTGCTGAGTTAATTGAAACTGAAAAGGGGATTCCTAGAGAAGAAATATTTACTTATATGGAGCAAGCTTTAGCGGCTGCTTATAAGAGAAATTATGGACTTCCTAATAGTAAAGTTATGATAAATAAAACTACTGGTGAAATAAAAGTATTTTCTTATTTAGTAGTTGTCCCTGATGAAAAAGCAGATATGGACTATGATACATTAAATGAAAATCCAGAGTTAGATGAAAATGGGGAAGCTATTGAAGTATTAGAATATAATCCTGATACAGAAATTCTTTTAACAGAGGCTAGAAAAATTAATAAATTAATTGAAGTAGGAGAGACTATTGATACAGAGGTTACTCCTAAAGACTTTGGAAGAGTAGCAACAGCGACTGCTAAACAAGTTTTAATTCAAAAAATAAGAGAAGCTGAAAGAAGTGCTGTACTTGCAGACTTTGCTGATAAACAAGATGAGTTATTGATAGGAACAGTAGAATTAGAGGATACAGATAATTACTTTATTAATTTAGGTAAGAGTAATGGTATTCTTCCTAAGAAAGAGTGTATTCCTGGTGAAAAAATCGAGATGGGAAAACAACTTAAAGTTTATGTTAGCAAAGTAGATAATTCAGGAAAGAGTTTGTTAATTCTTTTATCTAGAACACATTATGGTTTTGTAAAAAGACTCTTTGAGTTAGAAATACCAGAACTTAGTGATGGTACAATTTTACTATATAGTGTAGCTAGAGAAGCTGGTATTCGTAGTAAAGTAGCAGTATATTCAGAAAACTCTAGTGTTGATCCAATTGGAGCTTGCATTGGGGAAAAGGGTAGTCGTATAGCTAGAATAATCACTGAATTAAATGGTGAAAAGCTTGATATTATTAAATATGACAATGACCCAGCAGTTTTTATTGCTAATGCTCTATCTCCTGCTAAAAACTTAAGTGTATTCATAACTGATCCTAAAAAACAAGAATCTATTGTAGTAGCAGATATGGATAACTTCTCTTTAGCAATTGGTAAAAAAGGGTTTAATGCTCGATTAGCATCTAGACTTACACATTATAGAATTGATATTAAAAACTATGAACAAGCTGCCTCATGTGGTATCAACTTAAGACAAGAATAATAAAGGAGGATTTATGAAGAGTAATAAAATACCTTTACGTAGTTGTGTTGTAACTCGGGAAAGACTTCCTAAAGGAGAACTTTTACGAATTGTTAGGACTCCTAATAATACAGTGGAGATTGATTTAACTGGTAAACTTAATGGTAGAGGAGCTTATATTAAAAAAGATCTTCTGGTTCTAGATAAAGCTCATAAGAGTAAAGTTTTGGAAAGACATTTAGAAATAAGTATTCCCGAAGAAGTATATACTAATATAAGGGAGCTTATTATTAAATCTACTCAAGATCTTAGTTTAAAATAAAGAAAGCAGGTGATTTTCATGATGAATGTTTTAGAATATGCCCTTGATGTTAATATGACAAGTATGGAAATTTTAAAATTATGTAAGAAGTTAGATATTAAGGCAACAGATGATACTTTTATGTTAACAGATGAGGATATCATTTTATTGGATAATGAAATAGGAGCTACTAATACTGATTCAGTAGTAGATATTACAGAAGATGAAGAATTAGAGGATAAAGCTGAGAGTTTAGCTGAAACTGCTAAAGTAGATGGTACTTCTGCTGTAAAAAAAGAAAAAACATCTCATAAGCCTATTGTTAAAAAAGATGATAAAAAGAGTACTGAAGAATTTTTGAAAGATAAAAAAGAGCTTTATAAACATCGAGAGAAGTTATTAACTAATGAAGATGAAGTAAATAGTAATATTGTCTTTTATAAAGAAGGTATGACTGTAGGAGAATTAGCAACGGTTATGGATGTTAGTCCTAGTGAGTTAATTAAGAAATTAATGTCTCTTGGAGTTATGACTACTTTAAATAATGCTATAGCTTATGATGTAGCAGAGATGTTAGTAGTAGATTATGATTTAACTTTAAAAAGAGCTGAAACTGCTGATATGTCTAATTTTGAGGAATATGAAATTATTGATCAGGAGAAGGATTTAATAGTTAGACCTCCAGTTATAACAATTATGGGTCATGTTGATCATGGGAAGACTTCACTTTTAGATTATATTAGGAAGACTAGTGTAGCATCAAATGAAGCTGGGGGAATTACTCAAGTAATTGGAGCTTATCAAATTACTTATAATAATAAAAAATTAACTTTTATAGATACTCCTGGACATGAAGCTTTTACTGAAATGCGAGCTAGAGGGGCAAGTGTTACTGATATCGTTATTATTATAGTAGCAGCTGATGATGGAATTATGCCTCAAACTAAAGAAGCAATTGATCATGCTAAAGCAGCGGGAGTTCCTATAATTGTTGCTATTAATAAGATGGATAAACCAAATGCTAATCCAGAACGGGTTTTAACGGCATTATCAGAAAATGGTTTAACTCCTGAAGCTTGGGGTGGAGATACTTTAGTAGCATATATTTCAGCTAAGACTGGAGAAGGTATTAATGATTTACTTGATACTATTTTATTAGTAGCAGAGATGAGTGAATTAAAGGCTAATCCTTCTAGATATGCAACTGGTGCTGTTATTGAGTCTAGATTAGATAAACAAGTAGGAGCAGTGGTTAGTTTACTTATTCAAAATGGGACTTTAAGATTAGGAGATCCAATTGTAATAGGTGAATGTTATGGAAAAGTTAGAACTTTAAAAAATGATAAGGGTGAAAATATTGTAGAAGCTCTACCTAGTATGCCAGCTTCTATTACAGGTCTTAATGAGTTACCTTCTGCAGGAGATAAGTTTATGGCTTTTGAAACTGAGAAACAGGCTAGAGCTATTTCTGCTGAAAGAAAAACTAGAGCTAAAGAATTAGATACTAATAAGTCTGGTATGAGTCTTGATGAGTTATTTGGGGCAATTAAGGATGGTACTAAAGAAATTAATATCGTTTTAAAATCAGATATTAATGGTAGTAGTGAAGCTGTTAAAAATTCTTTACAAAAAATAGAAGTAGAGGATATAAGAGTTAATATTATTAGGAGTGGAGTCGGAACTATTACAGAAAGTGATATTGTCCTTGCTAAAGCAAGTAATGCTATTATTATTGGTTTTAATGTTAAACCTAATAGTAAGACAATGGAAGTAGCTTTAGAAAGTGGAGTAGAGATTCGTCTTTATAACATTATTTATAAAGTAGTAGAAGATATGGAAGCTGCTATGAAAGGAATGCTAGAACCAATCTATGAAGAGAAACTTAAAGGAACAGCAGAGATTAGACAAATATTTAAGTTTTCTAAAGTTGGTAATATAGCAGGAAGTCATGTATTAACTGGGGTTCTTAAAAACAATGATGAAGCTAGAGTTATTAGAGATGGTATCATTATATATACAGGGAAGATTAAATCTATTCAGCATGAAAAGGATCAAGTTAAAGAAGTGAAAAAAGATATGGATTGTGGTTTGACTTTTGACTCTTTTCAAGATATTAAAGAAGGAGATATAGTTGAAGATTTCCAAATGATTGAAATAAAAAGATAATAGTTTTAATAGTAAGGAGTGGTAGTAATGAGTATTAAAATAGAAAGATTAAATCATAGTTTTGTTAGAGAAATTAGTAATATTTTAATGGAAGAAATTAAAGATGAAGATATTCACTTTGTAACTGTTACAGATTGTGATATTACTAATGATTTAAGTTTTTGTAAAGTTTATGTAACGGTATTAGACTCTGATAAAAAGGATAAAACAATAGAAGCTCTTAATGGGGCAGCCTCTTTTATTAGGGGACAATTAAGTCAAAGAGTAGATATTAGACATACTCCAGAGTTAAAATTTATTTATGATGAATCAATTGCTTATGGTAATAAAATAGAACATAAAATAGAAGAATTAAAAGAAACAAAAAAGGACCAAGCTTAATAAGTTGTGGTCCTTTTTACATATTCTTTAATAGAGTGATGTCCTAACATATGCTTTTCA
>JAVWCU010000059.1:0-4486 GCA_036648855.1 Bacilli bacterium | reverse complement strand
AAAGCATAATTTAGAAACTTTGTAAATAATTATAGCTAAAATCCTTCTTAGGAATTAAACTAATAACCTCTTTTCAAAGTAAAAAAGACTTAGCGTCTTTTTGCTTTATCAATATGAATTACCCTATTATTTAGCTTCTTACGATCTACTTTTTTAATAACTTCATTAACGACATCATTATCAATATTTAAAAAGGTAAACTTTGGTAGCATCTCAATACCTTGAAAATGTTGTCTACCAACTTTAGAATATTCTTGTAAAAACTCAACTAAATCTTTTTTAGTAATATTGTCCATCTTACCTAAAGTTAAAAATACTCTTGTTGTGTTTTTATCATCAGTATCACTATGGTGAACATTTCTAGCACTTACTGTAATATCCTTTTTAAAATCAGACCCTATTTCTTTATCTAGTAATAGTTTAAGTAAAGAAGCCGAAAATCTAATTAACTCATCTTTTGGCATATCTCTAACATAAGGAATAAATTGTTCCATTTCTTCCTTAGTAACATCACTAGTCTTACCTAAAATTTTCTGACATTTAGTTTCAAATACATCTTTTAAAGTTGGTAATTCTTTTAAGTTTATTTCACAATTAGCATATTTTTCTACTTCCTTAATAAATCTTACTTCCCTACTAGTTGCAAAACTAATAGCTTCTCCTTTATTAGAAGCTCTACCCGTTCTTCCTATTCTGTGAATATAAGACTCTAATTCACTAGGAAGAGTATAGTTAATAACTAAATCTATATTATCAACATGGATTCCTCTAGCGGCAACATCTGTTGCAATTAAGTAATTAAAAGCTTTGTTTTTAAACCTATTTAAAGTTTGAATACGCATATTCTGAGCAATATCACCATGCATTGCTTCAACACTATAATTACGACTAACTAATTCATTTAGTAAAAAATCAACATCTCTTTTAGTCTTACAAAAGATAATAGCAAGATTTGGATCTTTCTGATCTAATATTCGGCATAAAGCCTCTATCTTAACTCTTTCATTGACTAAATAATAACTCTGTTCAACTAATATAGAAGTTTTAGAAGTTTCTTCTATAGTAATATGTTGATAGTCTTTTTTCATATATTTCTTAGCTAGTTTTTCTATAGCCTTTGGCATCGTAGCTGAAAATAATAAAACTTGTTTATCTTCTTTAGTTTGTTCAAAAATAAACTCAATATCTTCTTGAAAACCCATATTTAACATTTCATCAGCTTCATCTAAGATAAAGAAGTCTAAATCTTCTAAATGAAGAGCATTTTTTCTAATTAAATCCATTACTCTTCCTGGTGTTCCTACTACAATATCAACTCCATGTTTTAATGCACGTAGCTGAGTATCAATACTACTTCCCCCATATACTGATAAAACTTTAAGTTTAGTTTTATTTAAACCAGAAAACTCTTCACTTACTTGTAATGCTAATTCTCTTGTGGGAGTTAAAATAATAGCTTTAATTCCTGGTGTATTAACATCTATCATTGAAAGAATACTCGCAGCATATGCTAGGGTCTTTCCTGTCCCAGTCTGAGCTTGACCTATTACATCATTATGATCCATAATGAATGGAATGATCTCCTCTTGAATCTTACTAGGACTCTTGTAACCTAATGCTTCAATGGCATTTAAAACACGGCTATCTAACCCTAGATTTGTAAAACTTGTATTCATAAATTCCTTCCTTTCGGACCTGTTATTGCTAATATAATCCGATGCCCCTTTTATAGGCGACGTCTTAAAGTAACATAAATATTAATAAATAGCAAGGAATATTAGTAATTTAAAGCATTTTCCCTACTTTAACTTTTTAAATAATTGTTTAGCATTTGTATCTAAAATAGCCTCTAATTCTGGTTTAGACATATTCCATAATTCTTTTATTTTATTAAATACTTGTTTCCCATCTTCACTAGGATTATCATTTAAATAAGGATAATCTAATCCTATTAATAACCGGTCTTTAGGTACTGCCTTAATGACCTTTAACGACTTATTAGCAGTAGATTTAATTATAGGAGTTGCTACTGAGGTATAACCTCCTAATTTTACAATATCCTCTAAAGTTTTTAAATCCGGTTGAAAGCAGTGAACAACAAAACCATATAAAGGAGTCCATCTTTTTAATATTTCAATTACTCGTCTGTTTTCTCCTTTTGAATGAATAACCAGCGGTAATTGCAAATCATTAGCTAACTCAATTTGTCTAATAAAGTTAGGAATTTGATTATCTAAATATTCACTTGTTTCTAGCCCTGTTTCCCCTATTGCTAGTATTTTACTATTATTGCTATTATAATATAAAGCTCTAATATCTTCGACATTTCCTTTATATAAAGGATGAATCCCAATCGTAGCATAAAACTTAACATTATTATTACTAATAGTTATTACTTCTTTGCTTGTTTCTAAATTAAGTCCAATATTTATGGCTCCTGTATTATCAGAATTATTAAAATTTTCTATAGCCACTTCTAAGTTTTTAATATCCTTAGAATTATAATGTGTATGTGTATCTATCATAATTATTTATTCCCCCTATAATTTTTATAATTTATAAATCAGTAGTGTCTATTTTAGATAAATCTGTTTCTACTTCTTTAACTAAATATTTTAAAATATCTGTAGTAAAAGGATTAGATAAGTTACCCATTTTAATTAAATCAATATAAGGATAACGATTAGCTTTATATCCTAATTCTATATAATTAGTCCAAGTATTTTGAAAGTCAATCTTTGAATTTTTCCATATTTCAAGAGCAGATATATAGGCTATGACATAATCTATATAGTAAAATGGTGAAGTGAAAATATGACTTTGTCTAAACCAATAAGTACCACTTTCTAGATAAGCATTATCTGCATAATTAATATGTGGACAGTAGAGTTTTTCTAATTTTCTCCAAGTATCTCTACGCATCTTAGGAGTCATATTAGGGTTTTCATAGACCTCTTGTTGAAAGTGATCAACTAAGCATCCATAGGGTAAAAAAGTTACTGCAGATTCTAACTGTAAATAATGGTTTTTAGCTGTATCTTCTAAATAAAAACTATCCATATAGTTTAAGGTGAGCATTTCCATTCCTACCGAAAATATTTCTGCTACTTCCATACTAGGATAAACCGTTTCAGGCATTACTAAGTAATTACCTTTATATTTGTTATTAGCATTATAACTTTGGAGAGCATGACCAAATTCGTGAGTTAAAACATTTACATCATGAGTAGTACCATTAAAAGTAGCAAAGATAAATGGACATTTATAATTTAATAAATAACAACAATATCCCCCAGCTTTCTTATTAGGTAAATCAGTTAAAGTTATTAAGTTATTGTTAAGCATTTCATTAAAGAAAACACTTACTTCCTTAGAAATACCTTTATACATTTGTAAGGCTTTATTAACTAATTCTGTCTCTGTACCCTTAGGCTTAGGATTACCCGTTTTAAACATGATATTATCATAATAGTATAATTCATCCAAACCTAATCTAATCCTTCTAGATTCAGCTTGTTTAGTTGTAAAAGGAGTAGCATACTCTAAGACTTTACTTCTTAAGTTAGCAACATCTCTACTATCATATTTAATCCTATTTCTAATTAAATAAGCCATCTCTACAAAGTTCTTAAAACCTAATTTCTTAGCCGAAGTATCTCTTAAATGAACTAGTTTATCATAGATAGTATCTAATAACTCTTGATACTTAGAAATAGCCTTGTTTAAGGCCTCAGTAGCAGACTTTCTAATACTTCTATCAACAGAGTTAATAAAAGGAGCCATAGCGGCTATTCTATAATCTTGTCCATTATATTGGACCATTAATTTAGCAAAAATATTTTCATATTCCGTGATTAACTTATTCTCTTCTAAAACCTCTTTAGTAATAACTTCACTAAAAACTTTACTTTGGCTTTCAATAGTTGTAAAAAATAATTCTGGTATCCTATCTGCTAATTCTTTTTTAAACGGACAAGCAAGTAAAATCTTAAAAAGAGGTATTTCTAATTCTTGATAAGATGGATCCATTTCATCCCAGTAAGCCTTCTCCTGTAATTCAAAAGTATTATTAACATCAATAGAATTACGAATACTATTTATTCCTTTCATTGTACTAATAGTACTTCTAACATCATTAATACTATTAAATACTTCAAAGAAACTACTTGGATTACTCGCTTCTTTTAGCTGATTATATAAAGCATTTAACTGAGTTTTAACTTCTTCATAATTGGGTCTTTTATAAAGCATTTCTTCAAATTTCATTATTCTTGTCTCCTTAAATTATTTGCTGTACTCGTCCTACTAAACCATTTGTTAACATTACTTTAATACCCCGGTAATGAACACTAGAATTAGTTAATATTTTCTTAACTACCCCTCTAGTTAATCTACCAGTCCTTTGATTATCTTTCTCTACAATCATTACTTCTGCCCCTATTTTAATATTATCTCTTTTTGTTCCATTATTCATATTTTTCTACTT
>JAVWCU010000058.1:0-4735 GCA_036648855.1 Bacilli bacterium | reverse complement strand
TCTTTTTCATAATCTAAGTATGAAGCACTCCAAAAATAAGTTGAATAGCCTAAATCACTAATTATTTTAAGACTTCTATTACTAAATGATCCCCTAGGAGGCCTATATATCTTATCCATACTAACTCCCGTTATATTAATATATACCTCTTCATTTAGTTGCAGTTCTTTAACAAACTCTTTATAACTAGTTCCTGATGCTAGAAGAGGCATATCTTTATGATGATAAGTATGATTACCTACTGAATGATTAGAGCTACTAAGGACTAACATTAAATCAGGATTAGATATAATGTAATGACCACATAAAAAGAATGTAGCTTTAATATTATATTTATTTAATACCCCAATTATTTCTTTTATATAAGTATCATTACTCCCCTCATCAAAAGTTAGATAAATTTTTTTAGTATCAGGTCCCATATAAAAAGCCTGATATGGTTTTAGTTCTTCCTCTAATGCTCCTGCTCCTACAACTGGTCTTTGATGATCAAGTTTATTACCAGGCCACCACTCTACTGCTTTATTTGATAGCTTATTATAATTTTCATCATATAAACACTCTAATCTATCACCTAGACAAGGTTTAATTTTACTATTTAACTTAATAAACCAAATTACTACTATACTTAAAAGAATAATACTAACTACTAAAGATATTTTACTTAATTTCATATCATATACCTCTTTTAATCATATGATAATATCTTATAATTAACCAAATAATCCCCTAGCTTCTAATAAGACAAAACTATAATTATTATAAAAATAAAAAAGAGGTTATTTTCTAACCCCTTTACTAATTGTAAATGATATACCTTTTTTGTGGTTTTTAATTGAAATATCATAGCCTATTAAATTTACTGATTTCTTTATAATCGATAAACCTAATCCAAATTCACCTTTCATACCTTTTCTAAAGGGAACAAATATTACTTCTTTTAAGTCTTCATTAATATTTTCCCCATCATTATAAAAAGTAATTTTATTTTGTTTAGTAGTTATTTTTATTTCTGTTTCAGCATAACGCATAAAGTTATTTAACATATTATCAATAATGGTTTCCCATAAATCATCTGTTCCATAAAATAATGCATTTTTATCTGCTTGAACGATAAATTTTACATCTTTACGACGAAACTTAAACTTATTAATTGAGGCTTCTATTAAAGGTCTAATATCGATTTTCTTTAAAGTTATGTTTTTAAAATCTTTTATATAGTCTAATTTATTTAAGTATAAGAGAGAGTGAACTTTTTGTTCTAATTTATCAGCCTGTTCTTCTATGATAGTTAAAGCTTGGTCTTTATCTTCAATTCCATCATGAACAGCTTCTACATACGATTTTATAACGGTGAGAGGTGTTTTAAAATCATGAGAAATGTTTTGATACATCTGATTTCGATATTCTTCTTGATTCTTTAATGAAACCCGCATATCTTCAACTGCATATGCTAAGGATTTAATTTCATCATCTATTTTAATATTATCAATAGAGTGATCATAGTCATCATCATCAATATGATCTATCTTTGTCTTCAATCGTTCTATTTTACGAACAATTATTCCTGACCAAATAATAAGTATGAGTGCTACAATCACAAATGTTATTAAAACTATAGGTAATAAAGTATATAAAACTTCTTGTTTATTATAATTAATATATTTATCATTAGTTAAGGCTATTTTAGTAACTGATCCAGTTGACAGTTTATAATAATAATAATCGTTATTATTATGTTTAAACTTACCATATTGATTAGTCATTTTACCCAATAATTCCCCAATATTTTTGATATTGATAATATCTATTAAATTATCTGATACAACTGAATCTCCATTATATAAATAGATATATCCTACTTCTGTATCAATGATATTATCTCTAATATCTCCCTCTACTAGGAATAAAGGTTGTCTTAAATAATTATATAAATTGTTTTCGTAAACAGGGAGCAAAGCTCTTGGTAACAGAATTCCAAGAGAAATAAATACAAGTCCAAAAATAATTATAATGATAGACAATAACTGTCTACTTAATTTACTTCCAATATATTTCATGATAATCGGTATCCAAACCCATAAATAGTACTAATATTTAAATCTGGCATTTTCTTACGTAACCGTCTAACTAAATCATCTACGGCTCTATCACTGCCAAAGTAATCATTACCCCAAACTAGGTTTAGAATATCATCTCTAGAAAAACTGTTCCCTAAATTATTTAATAGTATAAGTAACAAGTCAAATTCGAGAGTAGTTAATTTTATTTCTTTGTCTAAATAAGTTGCAATTCTTTTATCTTTATCAATTTTATAATCAAGGTAAAAAATAGTAGATAAAGATTCTTTTTTATAAACTCTTTTAATTATATTATTTACACGTAATACAAGTTCTTTACTTGAATAAGGCTTAGTTATATAATCATCGCTTCCAAGTTCAAGACCAATTATTTTATCTAAATCTTGGTCTCTAGCAGAAGTAAATATCACTGGGACATTTATATCTTTTTCCCGGATGGCTTTGATTATATCATAACCATTTATATCATCTCCTAACATTATATCTAAAATCCATAAATCCACATGGTTTCCGATATATTTAATGGCATCATTGCCTTTAGCAAACTGAATAACTTGATAAGATTCTTTTTCTAAATATGTTTTAATCAAATTAGAAAGATCCATCTCATCTTCTACTAAACAAATACTATACATAATTAGTTATCACCCACTTAATAGTATATCACTATTTATTTTCTTCTTCTACTAATATATCACCTGACCCTTCTTTATATCTCTATTATCCTGTAATAGAAATTAACATCATGTTTGGAAATACTGTTAAGTACTTCTTCTTATAATTATTACTTAATCTAACTAGTAGGTCTTTCATATTCCTCCTTTATTTGTTTTTCTTTTAGTCATTATCACCTCCATGACACTTTCAGTATAGGAAAAAATTGTTGTTTAATTATTTAATAGTTATGGGAAATTATGGGACATAAAAAAACTAACTAATTTTAATTAGCTAGATCTTTTAATTTATTTATAAATGATTCTTCTATTTCATAAATATTTGTACAACTCATAAAACAAAAAACTGCATTTTTATGGTTTAGTAATAAAGAAACATTATCTATATCTATCTTGTAATGCTTATTAGTTAGTTTATCTAATATCATTTCTGATGAAACATTTTGGTAATCAGCCTTATTTTCTCTATCACAATGAATATCCATAAGATAAGTAAAATCAGCTTTATTTAAAACTTCAACAAAATCATCAAGTAATGCTAAAGTCCTAGAATAGGTATTAGGAAGGAAAATTGCCACTAACTCTTTATCTGGATACTTTTGCTTAGCAGCTTCTAAAGTAACTCTTATCTCTGTTGGATGATGAGCATAATCATCAATTATAACTATATCTCCATAAGTACTTTCTTTAAATCTTCTTTTAGCCCCTTTAAAAGTTGTTAAACCGTCTCTAATTATATCTACTGGTACTTGATATATATTACATAAAGCAATTGCGGCTAAGGCATTTAGAATCATATGACGGCCAAATAAAGGTAAAGCAAAATGTCCAAAAAAAGTATTATTTATCATAACATCAAAACTACTACCAGCTGAAGTTAACTCTATATTCTTAGCTATAATATTATTACCCTCATTAAAGCCATAATAAAGAGGCTGTCTAGAAGTGGTAATCTTTCTAATATTATTATCATCTCCACACATTATTACTGGACCTGTTGCCTTATTAACAAACAACTGAAACGTATTAATAATATCTTCTAAACCATTATAACATTCAGTATGTTCAAGCTCAATATTCGTTAAAATTATATTGGTTGGATGATAAGCTAATAAATGTTTCTTATATTCACATGACTCTATGACAAAAAGCTTATTATCTTTACTAGCATAACCACTTCCATCTCCAACAAAGTAATTAACACCTGTAAAAGAACCTAAAATATGGGAAACTAATAAAGAAGTTGTAGTCTTACCATGGGTACCACATACACAAGTAGTTTCAAACATAGAAGTTATTTCTCCTAAAATTTGATTATAGGGTTTGATTTCTAAGCCAAGCTCTTTTACTCTAATTAGCTCAGGGTGTTCAAGAGAAAATGCTTCTGAATAAGTAACAATAGTGTCCTTATCTAGTTCATTAACTCTATCATAATAGATAGGAATATTTCTTTTAATTAAGCCACTTTCTGTATATTTAGTTTCTCTAGCATCATCATAACCAGAAACATCATTACCTAAATCACTTAATATTTGAGCTAATGTACTCATACCTGATCCCTTTATACCAATACAATAATATTTCATAAATACCTTCTTCCTAGGACAAGTATACAATAAATGGCAAAAAAAAAGAAGAATTAACCTCTTCTTTCTTGTTTTTTCTTATCGCGACAAGCTTTGCATCTTTTTGGTTTATTAGTAAAACCTTTTTCTGCATAGAACTCTTGATCACCAGCAGTAAATACGAAATTTTCTCCGCAATCTTCACATTTAAGTGTCTCATCTTTAAATTCGTTCATTATAGTATCCTCCTTAATTAAATAATGGATCTTTTTTTCAAACTTGGTTATCTAATCTTGTTTAACTAAGAAAGTAATAAAGCTGAAATCATAGTCCAGTGAAATTCATCACCATAAGTGTTTTCCACTTTTTAAGTATAGCACACTACTATATATTATGCAAATGTTTTATTTATATG
>JAVWCU010000057.1:0-4848 GCA_036648855.1 Bacilli bacterium | reverse complement strand
AAAAGAGTAGATGCTACTCTTTTAATTATGTAAAAATATGTATTTCATTTAAATTGGTATTGACATATGACACCTTGTCACATATAATGTTTGAGGTATGATTAATTGTCATAAAGGAGGAGAAATATATGCCCTCAAAAACATTTTTAAACCTACCTTTAGAAAAACAAGCAAACTTATTAAATGCTGCTAAGAGAGAATTTGCTAAAAATAGTTTTAATATGGCATCTATTAATCAAATAATAAGAGATGCAGAAATACCAAGAGGTAGCTTCTATATGTATTTTGTAGATAAAGAAGATTTATATTATTATATATTAAATAAATATAGAATGACTCTTTTTGAACGAGTAAAGTACCATTTAAAAGAACAAAAAGGAGATTTTATTAAAGTTTGGGAAATACTATATGATGAGATTATCAATTATTGTACTGCTTCAGAGAATGTTGATTTATTTAAAAATATATTTTTAAATATGCATTATGCAACTGAAAAGAAAATGCTTTTAAAACCTCCTATTGAAGAAATAACTCGTGGGCAAAATGAACTATTAATATTAATCAGTAAAGATTTATATCAGTCTTCTAATGATTCTGAATTAATGGATGCTTTTGGCCTAGTAATGATGATTACAACTACTTCAATTGTTTATACATTTATGAATAAAGAAATAGCAATTGGAGAAAGAACGACCTTTAAAAGAAGATTAAATATTATAAAATATGGATTATATAAAGAAAGTGAGAACTAAAAATGAAAACAGTAATTAAATATTTAAAAAAATCTTTCACCTCAATTTTATTGATTATCACCTTATTAGTGGTGCAAGCTATGTGTGATTTATCTTTACCTGATTTTACATCTAAAATTATTAATGTGGGAGTCCAACAAGGAGGTATTGAAGAAGTATCACCAGTAGCAATTAGAAAAAAGTCATTAGATGAAATTCTTCTATTTGTTGACTCAAGTAAAAAGAGCCTAGTATTAAATAATTATCATTTAGTATCTAAAGATACTTTATCTAACAATGAGTATCATAAATTAGTTAAAAAGTATCCTGTATTAAATAGTGAGGATCTTTATATTAGAAATACTTTATCTAAAGAAGAACTTAGTTCTTTAAATAGTGAGTTATCTAGACCAATGTTAGTTAGATTTATGTTAACGGGTACTGGAGCTGAGAGTATTGCTCTACAAAATAATATAAGAGCATCTTTGCCTAAAGAATTAGTTAATGTCCCTATCTTAGAAGTATTTAAATTAATGCCAGAATCAGAACTAAAGTTATTACAAACGGAAATGTCAAAAGCATTTAATTCTATGCCATCTTCAATAGTTGATCAAAGTGCGATTGCCTCTATTAAAGCTGAATATCAAGCTATGGGTATGAAGATGGATAAAGTACAAACTAATTATATATTATTAGCGGGTTTAAAGATGCTAGGGCTAGCTTTACTTAGTATGGTAGCAACAGTAGGAGTAGGTTTCTTTGGTGCAAGGACCGCTGCTAGATTAGCCAGAGATTTAAGAAATGGAGTATTCAAACATACTCTAAGTTTTGGAACGACAGAATTTAAAAAATTTGGAGTAGCCTCTTTAATTACTAGAACAACAAATGATATTCAACAAGTCCAAATGATGATGTTATTCATGCTTAGGACTTTGTTTTACGCCCCAATTATTGGAATAGGTGGAGTAATTAAAGTACTTAATACTAATACAACAATGGCTTGGATTATAGCAGTTGCAGTAATGTCTATCTTATCTCTTATGTTATTAGTATTTGTCTTAGTAATGCCAAAGTTTGAACGAGTACAAAAGTTATTAGATAAATTAAATTTAGTAACTAGAGAAATATTAAATGGTATTCCAGTTATTAGAGCTTTTTCTAATCAACGCCAAGAGGAAAAAAGATTTGATTCAGCTAATCGTAATTTACAAAAAACCACTTTATTTGTTAACTGTTCTATGTCAGTATTAATGCCTACAATTATGTTTATCATGAATGCTATTTGTATTTTAATAGTTTGGAAAGGTGCTCATGGAATAAATTCAGGTATTATGCAGGTTGGAGATATGTTAGCCTTTATTCAGTATACAATGCAGATTATTATGGCCTTTATGATGGTAGCAATGTTTTCCATTATGTTCCCTCGAGCTAATGTTTCAGCAGGTAGAATAGAAGAAGTTTTAAAAACTAAAATATCAGTATTAGAGCCTGTTAATCCTAAAACATTTAGTAAAAGAATTAAAGGATTAGTTGAATTTAAAGATGTAAGTTTTAGATATCCTGATAGTGATGAGGATGTTTTAACAGATATTACCTTTACGGCTACTCCTGGTACTACAACAGCTTTTATAGGTAGTACGGGTAGTGGTAAATCAACTTTAATTAATTTAATACCTAGATTATTTGATGTTACAGAGGGTGAAATACTAGTAGATGGAGTTAATATAAAAGATGTTTCTACTCATGATCTACATGAAAAAATAGGCTTTGTACCTCAAAAAGGAATATTGTTTTCAGGAACTATTGCTTCCAATTTAAGATATGGAAATAAGAATGCTACTGACTCTGATATAGAAAAAGCTGCATCTATTGCCCAAGCTCAGTCATTTATAGAAGAAAAAGAGGAGAAATATTTATCACCTATTTCTGAAGGAGGTACTAATGTATCTGGAGGTCAAAAACAAAGATTATCAATTGCCAGAGCAATAGCGGTAAATCCAGAAATCTATGTTTTTGATGATAGTTTTTCGGCTTTAGATTTTAAAACAGATAAAGAACTTAGAAAAGCTTTAAATAAGGAAATAACAGATGCTACTATTTTAATAGTTGCCCAAAGAATTAGTACTATTATGCAAGCTGATCAGATTATTGTTCTTAATGAAGGTAAAATAGTTGGAACTGGTACTCATAAGGAGTTATTAGAGTCTTGCCAAGTTTATCAAGAAATTGCTAGTAGTCAGTTGACAAAGGAGGAGTTAGAAAATGAATAAAAAAGTAAATAAAAGAAATACTTCTTCAAAGGTTTCAGGCCCTAGCAGTGAAGTTGCAAAAGACTTTAAAGGGACAATGAAACAATTATTAATTTATTTAACTAAGTATAAAATTAGAATCTTTTTAGTTATTATATTTTCAATTGGTAGTGCAGCCTTTGCTATAGTAGGTCCTAAGGTATTAGGTAAAGCTACTACAGAAATTTTTAATGGCCTACTTGGTAAAGTCTTAGGTACTAGTGCCGGAATTGATTTTTCTAAAATAGCGGGTATTCTTCTTACTTTATTAGGTTTGTATTTAATCAGTATGCTATTTTCTTATGTACAAGGTATTATAATGGCTAATATTAGTCAAAGTGTTACTTATAATTTAAGAAAAGAAATATCTGAGAAGATTCATAGGATGCCTCTTAAATATTTTGAATCTAAAACTAGTGGAGAGGTTTTATCTAGAATTACTAATGATGTAGATACAGTTAGTCAAAATTTAG
This sequence comes from Bacilli bacterium, assembly GCA_036648855.1. GTDB lineage: Bacteria > Bacillota_I > Bacilli_A > RF39 > UBA660 > Faecenecus. The sequence goes on along the minus strand of JAVWCU010000057.1, from coordinate 1,356 downwards.
ATCAAAGCTTAACTCAGGTTATTTCTTCCTTTACAATGGCAATAGGAGTCATTATTATGATGTTCTCTATCAGTGTTTTAATGACTTTTGTGACACTTATTATTATCCCTTTTGCATTAATTTTCATTATGATAATTGTTAAACATAGTCAAAAATATTTTGAACGTCAACAAGAATATTTAGGACATATAAATGGTCAAGTAGGGGAAGTCTATAGTGGTCATGATGTAGTTAATATTTTTAATGGAGAAGAAGATGCCTATAAGATTTTTGCAGAGACAAATGAGACTTTATATCATAGTGCTTGGAAGAGTCAATTTTTATCTACTATGATGCATCCAGTTATGACTTTTATTGGTAATATTGGGTATGTAATGGTTTCTATTTTAGGCGGTTGGTTAGTTATTAAAAATACAATTGAAGTAGGAGATATTTTATCTTTTACTCAGTATGTTCGTAATTTTATGAATCCTTTAACAGAGGCAGCTCAAGTTATGAGTTTAGTTCAGGCTTTAGCCGCATCTGCAGAAAGAGTTTTTGAATTTTTAAATGAAGAGGAAGAAGTAGCAATATGTGAAAATCCAGTTTCAACAGAAAATATAATAGGTAATATTGATTTTAATCATGTAAAGTTTGGTTATAATCCTGATAATATTATTATTAAAGATTTTACTGCTTCAATCCCACCTGGACATAAAATTGCTATAGTTGGACCAACTGGAGCTGGTAAAACAACAATAGTTAAATTATTAATGCGTTTTTATGATGTTAGTAGTGGCTCTATTACAATAGATGGACATAACATTAAAGATTTTGACCGTAATCAGTTAAGAAGTATGTTTGGTATGGTACTTCAAGATACTTGGTTATATAGTGATACTGTAAGAGAAAATATTCGTTATGGTAAGCTTAATGCAACTGATTCTGAAGTTGAAGATGCCTCAATTGCCGCTCATGTTGATCATTTTATAAGAACTTTGCCAGATGGTTATGATATGGTAATTGATGAAGAATCAGGAAATATTTCAGGAGGACAAAAGCAATTATTAACGATTGCTCGAGTAATTTTAAATAATCCTCAAATATTAATTCTAGATGAAGCAACTTCATCAGTAGATACTAGAACAGAGTTACTTATTCAAAAAGCTATGGATACTTTAATGGAAGGTAGAACTAGTTTTGTTATAGCCCATCGTTTATCAACTATTAGGAATGCTGATCTTATTTTAGTTATGAAAGATGGAGATATTATTGAACAAGGTACTCATGAAGCATTGCTTGCTAAAAATGGATTTTATGCTACTTTATATAATTCTCAATTTGAAACAGAAGAAGTTCAGGGTTAACCTTGAACTT
>JAVWCU010000056.1:0-5581 GCA_036648855.1 Bacilli bacterium | reverse complement strand
TATTAACACAATAAAAAGTCCGACTAAAATAGTAGAAGTTACTACTCTTAATCTGACTTTTAAATTAGTTTATCTTTTTATAGACTAAAGGACACACCCCCAGTGTTTTGGGTTTCATTTACTATTCTTCTTTATAATTATAATTTAAAGCTTTAAGTTCCGGTAAAATAAATAAGCCATCTTTTCTAATTAACACATCATCGAAGTATATCTCTCCACCACCATATTCTTTTCTTTGAATTAAAACCATGTCCCAGTGAATACTAGAATCATTTCCATTATAACAATCTTTATAAGCTCTACCCGGAGTAAAATGTAGACTACCTAGTATTTTTTCATCATATAATATATCTCCCATAGGATGAAGTATTTTGGGATTAAATCCTAAAGAAAACTCTCCTATATAACGGGAACCTATATCTGTATCAAATATAGAATTTAATCTTTCATTCTTTTCATCACTTGTAGCCTCTACTATTTTACCATCTATAAACCTTAGTTTTACATTATGAAATATCATTCCTCCATATGGACATGGTGTATTATAAGTAATAATTCCATTAACACTATTTAATACTGGAGCTGTATAGAGTTCTCCATCTGGAATGTTTTTATCCCCTGTACATGCAATAGCGGGCATACCTTTAATAGAAAAAATTAGATCCGTACCCGGACTCACTATTCTAACTTTATCCGTTTTTTCCATTAACCTTTTTAAAGGTTCTATCTCCTTATTCATCTTATCATAATCAATAGTCATAACATCATAGGCAAACTCTTTAAATTCATCTATTTTCATAGAGGCTTTATAAGCATCTAAAGAGGAAGGATAGTTTAATAATACCCATTTACGTTTATTAATCCTAATATCTTGAACTTTAATTAAAGCCTTTCCTACAAGAGAAGAAATATCTTTATCTATATTTTTACCCTCATAATCATTTACCCTATACCTAATACTAATAAAAGCATCAAAGTTATTTACTTCAAATTCTTGATAAGATTTAATTAGTTTAATTCTTTCAGTACTAGTACTTTCCATTAATAAATTACCAACAACAGGATCTGTCATATTAACATATGGAATACCTCCGGCATAGTTGATTTCTTTTATTAGTAGTTTTACTAAATCACTAGGTTCTGTAGTTTGATAAGTTATTAAAACCTTTTCTCCCTTTTGCACATTAATAGAATAATTAACAATAGTTTTAGCCAGTTTAGTTAGTTTATCTTCCATAGTACTCCTCACATATATATACTTTAAATCATAAAATACTATAGAAAGGAGTATTTTATGTATCCATATAAATATAATATGTCAGGAAATAACAGAAATATACGTAAAACAACTATGCCTAATCCAAGTGATGACCGTTTCTTCTTTCCTGGAGGATTCTTTGTACCGTTTATTTTAGGAGGACTGGCAGGAGGCGCTATTGCTAATAATAAAAACCAAAATAACTATTCTCCTTACCCCTATCCTTACCCTTATCCTCCATATCCTGCCTATTACAATAATTACTATTATTACCCTAATCAATATCCTTATTAACACAAAAACGAGCATAACTCGTTTTTTATTTAATTATTTATTTTCTTGATCAAACCTTACACTTACTAATTTTGATACCCCTGATTCCTGCATAGTAATACCATATAATGTATTAGCATACTCCATAGTCTTCTTTTTATGGGTAATAAGTAAAAACTGAGTTTTAGATTTATAATGGTCTAAATACTTTCCAAAGTTATCGACATTAGCTTCATCTAGTGCTGCTTCTACCTCATCAAATAAACAAAATGGAACTGTTCTCACATTAAGAATTGCAAATAATAAACTAATTGCCGTTAAAGTCTTTTCTCCTCCTGATAGAAGAGAAATAGTAGTTAACTTCTTACCGGGTGGAGAGGCAATAATCTCTACACCAGTTTCTAGAATATTACTTGGTTCAGTTAGTTTTAAAGAAGCATGTCCTCCATGGAATAGTTGTTCAAATACTCCTCCAAACTCTTTTTGAATAAGTTCAAATGTTGTCATAAATTCTTCTTTCATAACAGCATCCATCTCTTCTATTATAGATAAAAGAGTCTCTTTAGCATGAAGTAAATCATTTCTTTGTAGAGTTAAAAACTCATATCTAGTTCTAACTTTTTCATATTCTTGGATAGCGGCTAAATTAACCATACCTATTCTTTTAATATTTCCTTTAATAGTTATGACCTTATTTCTAGCTTCATCTAGTTCTAACTCCATCTCGTAATTGCCTTTGGCTTTTTCATAAGTAAGTTCATAGTCTTCATTTAGAGTGTTTAGATACATATCTAGCTTAACATCCATCCTAGAAACTGCTATTTCCAACTCTTTGAGTTCTGCTTCCATACGCCTTAACTCAGTATTATTTAGTCTTTCTTTAGCTTCTAACTCTTCAATTATTACCTTGATGTCATCTTTTTCCTTACTTAATTTTTTTATTTTTAATAAAGTACTTTCTTTTAATTTAGTCTGCTCATAATACTTGTTAATAATAGCTTCTTCTTCTTTAGATAAAGATGAATCTATAACATGCCCTAAACTATTTAATTCTACTATAGTATTATTAAGAGACTCTTTAGCAGCAGTTAAATTTATTCCTTTACTTTTTACTGTTTCTTGGGTTAAAAATAATTGTTCTTTAGCTCTTACTAATTTATTAAATACTAAGTTATACTCGCTGTCTAAAGAACTAAGCTGATCATTTAGCTCTTTTATAACTCTAGTTAGTTCTTCTTTTGACCTAATTAGTGTTCCTAGCTCTAATTTATCTGTAATCATACTTCTTTGACTAGTAATACACCCTCCAGTAATAGAACCACCTACATGAATAATTTCTCCTTCTAATGTTACTATCTTATATCTGCCATTTATTTTTTTACTTATCCTGTTAGCACTATCTATATTATTAACTACAATAACATTACCTAACTGGTTTAAAATTATATTTCTAAACTTATTATCATAAGTAACTAAATTAGCACAAATATTAATATAGCCTGCTTCTTCCTTTAATAAAGTTTCTGTTTCAATATCTATACCCTTAGGTTTAATAACAGAAAGAGGAAAAAAAGTTGCTCTGCCTAAATTATTATTTTTTAAATAATTAATAGCATCCTTAGCTGTATATTCATTTTCTACAACTAAAAACTGTTTAGAACCTCCTAAAGACACTTCTAAAGCTTTAGTATATTCTTCACTAACTGTTATTAAATTACCTATAACATCATATATTCCTATAAGTTTAGGATTATTTAGAATAGCTTTAACACTATTAGGGAGATTACCTCCATTATCTAAATAATTAGTAATTACTTGAATTTTATGTTCTAAAAGATTAATATTTCTTTCTTTTTCTAATTCTTCTTTACTTAAATTATCTTTTTTATTAATTACTAATTGTAATTCACTAGTTAAATTTTTAACAAGCTCTATACTCTTAGTTTCATAATCTTGTTCAATATTAAGTTCTTGTTCTAATAAAGAATATTCATTTTCAATCTTTAATTTTTGTTCCGCTAAAGAAGCTATATTATCATGAACTTTACTATCATTAGAGTCATACTTACTACGTTCCTGTTGAATATTCTTCTCGCCATTTAGTCTTTCTGCTTCCTTAGTTATAGTTAATAAATCTTGATTTAATTTACTTAATTCAGTTTCTAACTTTAAGAGTTCTATTTTACTAGTATCTACTTTTGTATCACTAGTCTGATTTTTAATAAGAATTATTTTATTATTTAGTTCTTCTATTCTTTGTTTGTTATTTTGATAGGTTTCATTTATTAGATCTATCTCATAAACAATTAAAGCTACTTCTATTTTTTCTAGATTATGCTTGTTCTCTAAATATTCTAGAGCTTTAGCACTTTGTTCCTTTAAAGGTTCTACTTGTGTTTCTAATTCTGCAATGATATCTCCAGCTCTATCTAAGTTATCATGAGTTCTATCTAGTTTTCTAATTGCTTCTTCTTTTCGTTTTTTATATTTTAAAACTCCTGCGGCTTCTTCAAAAATAACTCTTCTATCATAAGGAGAATTGCTTAGAATCTTCTGAACTTCTCCTTGAGATATTATATTAAATGATTCTTTACCAATACCACTGTCTAAAAATAAATTAGTAATATCTTTTAAACGACATTTTTCGCCATTTAAGAAGTATTCATTTTCTAAGGTCCTATAGACTCTTCTCTTTATAGATACCTCAGAGTATGGAATATTTAAATAATTATCTGAATTATCAAAAGTTAAAGTGACACTAGCTACATTAAGAGCATTTCTACTTTTACTTCCAGAGAAAATAACATCTGTCATTCCGCCATCTCCACGAAGACTTTTAACAGACTGTTCTCCTAATACCCATCTAACGGCATCAACAACATTACTTTTACCACTACCATTTGGTCCTACTATACAAGTAATATTATCATCTAAAGTTATTTTTAGTTTATCCGCAAATGATTTAAAGCCACTAGCTTCTATTTCTTTTAAATACATTGTATCAACACCTTATCACTAGTAAAATTATACTATACTAAGAGTAATTCAGCAAGAAAAAAGACACATTAGCATGTATCCATTATTTTTCTATAATTAAATTTTCGCTTAATATGCTTTTTAAAGTTACTAACTGATAACCTTTTTGTTTTATATAACTAATTATAGCTCCTAGTTCTTTTACTGTAGTTGTATTTAATTCCATGTTCACTATTGCACCTTTTGTTATAGACCTCTTAACCGTTAAAAAAGGGTAACTACCAGTTATTATAGTTGGTCTAACTGTATACATATGATAACTCTTACATAAGTCTAAAAGAGAGTCATCTCGGTATTTAGTATAACAGTACTTAGGTTCTTCCTTAGTAATAGCTTCTAGCATATTACTAGTCCAAATTAATCTATCCTTTGAATAAGTACCATCGTAGCCAAAGTTTTCTATCTCATTACCATTTTTAGCTAGGTTTTCAATTAAAGTTAAATTGTTTTCAGCCCAGACTCCATCTATAAAGAAAGTAGCACTAACATCTTTATCAGTTAAAATATTCAAAATATCTTCAACATAATCAATACTATTAGCAGGAAATACAAGAGCTATAGCATCTATTTCTTTATTACCCTTTACAATATACTTATCATATTTCTTAGTTAAAGATATATCTGGAATTACCTCATTAAAAACTAAAAGGTCTTTACTAAATTTACCTAGTCGTTTCATATTAGAATATGATCTATCTAGATTGACTGTTTTACCATTTAATCCAGGAATAATAGTTTCATTATTAATACTAGCATTTACTGCTTGAACCTCATAACTAGTCTTTGCCTTTAATATTTCTTTCATTAAAGGATCGTTTCCCCTAACTATCTTGGCAACTTGGTTAGTATAATAAAAACTAAAACATACTAAAGTTATGACTCCTAACATAGAGAAGAATTGTTTCATATTATCACCTAATAAACTATATGGATTAATTTAGGAAAAGAGAACTATAACTAAAAAAAGTGCTTAGTATTATATTTATAAGCACTTTTAATATTCTATTAAAGAAG
>JAVWCU010000055.1:0-5613 GCA_036648855.1 Bacilli bacterium | reverse complement strand
TTTTACTCAACCAACTCTTTTAAACTACTTTCCATATTAGCAATAGCCTCATTTACTTTAGCTTTATCTGCTTCCTCTAATGAATACCACCCATTCTTAAACAATGTTTGATATAACTCTCTAGCTGTTTCTTTAATATCTTCAAATAATTCAAAATAATCACTATACAGAGTATCATTACTTGCTTCATTTAAAGAAATAGAATAATTATTTGACATATTCTTTTCTAATTCTAAAACAATATTTAAATAATCTCTATCATTTAATTCTGTAGAACATACAACTTCTACCATATCATTTTCAATTTTTTTATTCATAGTTATCTCCCTGTAAAATACTAAGTAAGCACTTACAATGCACCATATGCATCTTAGCAATATCACTTAGTAATTCTTTAATATCTTCAGCCTTAACTTCCTCTTTAAAATGGTCTATTTCTTTAGAAGCTACAAAGTTCCACTGAAACATATCTTTTAAATAATCTAAATCTTTTGTAGAAATAATATTAGGTACTTCTTTCATAATCAATCCTCCTGTTCTTATTGTGATTACTTTTTATTATTTCATACAAAAAAGTTCCAAAGAACTTTATTTGTTTTTTATTTTTTTAGTAGCACTTTCTAATACTTTTCTTATTTTATCAATGATAGCATCTCCATAATTAGTTTTAACTTTTGGGAAAGCATTTAATAGTCTTCTAGTAAATATTTTGTTCTTATTTAGCTCTATTCTAACTTGCTCATTTATTTCTTCTGATGAATCATGAAGTATTTTAGTCTTAATTTTCAACTTAGAAATAATAACAAAGGAAGTAATAGTATCAGCTAAGAATAATATAAATAAAATACTACTTAAAATAATTAAAATATTTTCAGGAATTTTATTTAATAGTTCTGTATAGATAGGATTTATTACATAAAGCAGTAATAATCCCACTAAGCCAAAACAAATACTTATTCCTAAACAGGTTCTCCCATTTAAATTAAATTTTTTATTTGAATAATCCCACCATCTAGCATTAAACAATTTTTCCATTAACAAACTAGTCACATATTCTAAAACTGAAGCTCCTACTACTGCTAATATAAATACTGTAATAGGATCTGTTATATATCTAGTTAGAAAAAATATCCCAAGGATAGCACCACAACCATATATAGGACAATAAGGTCCTACTAAGAAACCTCGATTAATGACTAATTTACCTTGTATACTACTACAACATAATACTTCCCATAACCAACCTAAAAAGGAATAACTAATGAATAAGATAAAATAATAACAAATAGTATATAACATAGTTTACCTCTTTCTTATATAAACAGAGTAATAACTAGTAAAAGAACCCCTGATATAACTCCTATACTGGTAATAGTTTTATATTTAGTATGAATTATCTTAGGTAGTAGTTCTAATATAATAATAAATAATAGCATTCCTATCGTTACAGAAAGTGATATTCCTTCTAATAAAACAGGAATAGTTGTAGGTTTAAAGAAATAAACAAGTAATCCTCCTAGAAAAGTAGATAACGCAATGCCTGCAATAATAGCCATTGTCTTCCCTTTACTCTGATTAGACTTATAAAAAGTTGAGGCAATAACCATTCCCAAAGGAATATTATGTAATCCTACCCCAATACACGCTACTAATCCTGCTTGCATATTACTTGCAACTACTAAAGATATAGCCATTCCTTCAACTATGTTATGAATAACTAGAGCAATACTAGAAACAAGTCCAATATGTTTCATATTACCCTTATCATCTTTAGTAGTGGTAAGATCATCTTCATGATCAGGAACAAACTTATCTAATATAAATAAAACTATAAAACCAATAATACTAGAAGTTACTAATATTACTAAAGCTTTAATACTAGACATTGTACTTTTTAATATTTCATATGACTCTGGAAACAAATCTGTAATAATTAACATGATCATAACTCCAAAAGCTATACTTAAAGAAAAAGTTATAAATTTTTCATTATTTTTAGTTAGAAAAACTATTAAAGCTCCTATTACTATAAATAATCCTAATCCTAGTGTTAATAATAATCCAAACATAATATCCTCCATCAAATTAACAAATTTTATTATACCTTATTTTATAAATAAAGTCCAAAGTATTACTATAATACCTAGTACTACTCTATACCACATAAATATTTTAAAATCATTCTTTTTTAAATACTTTAATAAGAAACGAATACATAATAATCCTACTACAAAAGATACTATAATACCTGTTATAAATGGCACTAAGTTAAGACTAATTAAACTTATTGTATTACCCTTAAATAGTTGCATTAAAACAGCTCCTAGTACAATTGGTGCTGATAAATAGAAAGAAAACTTAGCAGCCTCTTCTCTTTTTAATTTAAGTCCTCTACCAGCCGCAATAGTCGTCCCACTTCTAGAAAATCCAGGAATTAAAGCAAAAATCTGACTACATCCAATCAAAATAGCATCTTTTAAAGTCATATCTGCTATTTCTCTAGTTTGTTTCATATTTTTATCTACTAAGTAAATAATAACACCCATTACTATTAAAGAAACTGCAATAACTAAAAAATTTCCTCTAATTATTTCATCAATTGTACTTTCAAATAAAACTCCTACTAAAGCAGCAGGGATAGTAGCGGCCACTAAATACCATAAAATTTTACCTTCTTTATCTTTTAATCCTTTAGTAAAACCCTTAATAATCATATTAATAAAGTCTTTAAAGAAATAGATTCCTATAGCTAATAAAGTCCCAAAGTGTAGAGCAATATCAAAACTAAGGGCTAGTTCTGGAGTAATACTAGATCCAATAGAAAATAAATCTCTAAATATAATTAAATGAGCTGATGATGATATAGGTAAAAACTCTGCTATTCCTTGAACAATAGCTAAAATAATAATTCCAAAATCCATTTTATTTATCTCCTAACTTATAAGCAACTAAATATCCCATTCCTAATAACAATATTCCTATTCCTATTTGATAAATATTAACAGGACTACCACCTAATGGTACTATAATAGCAATAACTGACGCTATTACAAAACCTAACACTCCAGCATAAGTCTTAATTTCATATTTTTTTAGTAAGTATTCAATTAATTTTGCCACTAATACTATTCCCACTAATATTCCTATTCCAAAGGGGATTAAAATCATTAAATTATGACCTAAATTAGTTAAATTAGTTAAATCCCTAATAGTATCAATAATTGGTTTATAATAACCCATTAACATTAGCATAAAAGATCCACTGATACCTGGTATAATCATGGTTGCTGATGCCACTACTCCTACTATAATTAGCATAATATAACCTAATATATTTAAGTTAGAAAAACTAACTATACGATTACCACTACTGATAAAAGTAAACACTAAAACAATACTGAAAGCACTTAAGAAAATTAGCCAATTTGGAAGAGACTTAATATTTCCTTTAACCTTTTTAAAGATAAGAGGGATACCTCCTAAAATCAAACCAATAAAGAATAAAGTTGTAGGAAAAGGATATTTCTCTAAACAAAAGCCTATTACTTTACTCATTAATAGTATTGATAAAACAGCTCCTATACCTATGGGAATTAAAAATTTAATATTCTTCTTAAAATATTTAAAGAAATGGCTAATAGCGCCAATTACTTGCTCATAAACTCCTAGGGTAATCATTAAAGTACCACCACTTACTCCAGGAATTATATTAGCTATTCCAATAAAGAACCCCTTAATTAATAAAATTAGATTATTTAACATACAAACCACCTTTCTATTTATTCTCCATAGTATCAACTAAAACAGGAATAATTTGTTTTTTTCTAGATACACAACCTGGTAAAAAGAACCCCTCTTCAATAGAATCAAGATTATATCCAATTTTTAGAGTTGTTTCTATTTCCTTAGTATATAAAATATAAGAACCATTTTCTAAAATATTAGTAATAGCTAGAATAACAGCATCATAATCATTTTTTATTACTAATTCATTTATTACTTTTAAGTATTCTTCTTTATCTTTTAAAACTTTAGAGGTATTAAAAGTAAACACTTGAGATACTGCTATTTTCTCTGATGCTAATGGGAAAACTTTAAAATCCATTAAAATGATTTCTTCTTTAGTTTTATTTTGAAAACTAGTCCCGGCTTTTAACATAGTTAAAGCATATGTACTAGGATCTATTCCAGTTAATAGAGTTAAATCTTTTACAACTTTTATATCTAATTCTGTTGCCGTAGGACTAGTTAAGTTTAGGGTATCTGACAAGATTCCACTTAGCATTAAGCCTGCCATTTCATAAGGTATTTCTACCTGGTTTTCTTTATACAAGAAATAAATAATAGTATTAGTACTTCCTACTGCCATATTTCTAAAGTTAATAGGCGAACTAGTCGTTAAATCCCCAAGCTTATGATGATCAACAATTTCCATAATATTTGCTTCTTCTAAACCATTTACACTTTGTTCAGCCTCATTATGATCAACTAATATAACCTGTTTTTTATTTTTACTAGTAATATCAGTAACCCTGATTAATCCTAAACACTTATTACATTTATCTATAATAGGATAGTTATTATGTTTTAATGTTCTAGATTCCTCTAAGAAGTCATTATAAGGAGTATTTTCTAAAAAACTAATGGGATGATTATCCTTTATTACTGATTTAGCAGGGTTACTTAATCCTATTAATTTAGTGGTATGAAAAGTATCATAACTAGTCCTAATAATATTTACATTATTTTTTAAAGCAATATTTAAGTGTTCTTCTTTTATTTCCCCATTACCTACTATAATAATTAATTTAACTCCTGAATTAACAGCATACTCAATGATACTATGTCTATCCCCTACTATTAATATATCATCTTTATTTAATTTAACATTATTTAAGAATGTTGTACTACGGTATGAAGCTACCACTATATTACCTTTAATTTCTTGACTTGTTTCTAAAATACTTTGTCCATTTAGAGTTTCTATAATATTCTTATAAGTAGTAGATAATTTAGTAAACTCTCCTTCTACTAATTCTTTAACTAGCATTTTTTCAGTAATAAGTCCTGTTAAAGTAGTATTACTATCAATTAAAGGAACTCCCGTAATATTCCTATTTGTCATGTATTTATATGCATTTATAATAGAAGTATTCTCGTTAATCATATAACCTTTATGATAATTTACATCTTTTATTTCCAACCTAACATTATTTAAATACTTAGGCTCTTCTACTTTAAAATAATCTAAGACAAATTTAGTCTCAGGATTAATATTACCTAATACCATAGGAGTGGCTTTAACTCCCAAACAATTTTTTAAATAGGCTAAAGTAATTGCCGAAGTTACAGAATCAGTATCTGGTTTTTTATGCCCAAATATATAAGTTTTCTCCATGTGTTTCCCCTCACTATCAAATTCAATCTTAACATTCTTTAATTATAACTTTAATTAAGAGAAAAAGAAATACTTTTTAGACTGGATATATAAATTAAAGTAACTATTCAGACTATATAAACCCCAAGTTTGACAGTTGTATAAATGTTAATATAGAAACTGATAAAAATGTCAAAGTTAAATAGTCATAAATTTAATAATATTTACGGTTCTTT
>JAVWCU010000054.1:0-5655 GCA_036648855.1 Bacilli bacterium | reverse complement strand
AGACTAAATGTCATTTCAATATCCTTTAGTGACATTTACTTTTTCATTTCAATAACTTGTAAAAAAGTGTAAACTTGATTGACTAAGCAAAAAATATAATGATAGAATTGAGTCATAGTCAAGATATGGACTAAAATACAGGGGGAAAGAAAATGAACAAAGAAAATGATGTTAAAAAGTTTGTCGTTGTAATATTAGTTCTAATTGTAGCACTAGCTACTTTTATTGGAATTCGTAGTTGCAACAAAAAAGAAGAAGGAAAAGTAGAGGTAACACCAACACCTACGGTTATACCAACACCTACTCCAACACCAACTCCAACACCAAAGCCAAAGCCATATAAGAAACCAGTTGTACATAATCCTGAACCAACACCAGATGTAGTGGTACCTGAAGTGAAACCGGATTTAAAACCAGTTGCCATAGAAACATTAAGAAAAGTATTAACAGATGCTAATTTAGTACTTAAAACAGCTGCAGGAAGCAGTGATGTTGATTTTGGGATTTTAGTAGCAGAACTTGAAAAACTAAGAGATGATGCAACTATAGCTATGGATGCTGAGCAATCGACAATTGTTGAGATTGACCAATTTGCAGCAAATATTAAGAAAAATTTAGTTGGAATAAATACCCGTTTAGATTTTCTAATTAAAGAAGCTACTGCTATGGTTACTAATTTTGAAGGTAGAGTAACTAAAGAAAATAGTGCTAAAGCTCTTACCGCTATTAATGCTTTACCAAACGGGGTATTAAAAGATGATTTAGTACTTAGACATAAAACCTTAGATTATAAGAATTATGCTTATATTCAAACGGAATTAGATTTAGTAACAGCCCTAGCTGATAAAAATATTAAAAATATTATTTTAGAAGAAAATATTAAGGATATTAAAACCGCATTAGTAATTGATCGTGAATTATCTATTGAAGGTAATAAAAAAACTTTAACTTTTATGGATACTGTCTTAAATGCAATCAGTATTACTGCAAATAAAGTTGAAATAGATGATTTAAGTATTGTGATGGTACATGATGCAGCGGGAACTTATATATCTGGAATAGTGGTTACTGAGGCAAATAAAGTTATTTTAAGTAATTACACTGGAACAGGTATGGATGTTGCTTTAGAACTTCGTAGTGGATCAGCAGAGTTAACTGGAATAACAACAGTAACAGGTACTCAGAAGAGTGGAATTAAATTATTAAAAGAAACAAGTTCTACTAATATCTCAGAACTTATTATTACTGGAACTATAGTAAATACAACAGAAGACTTTATGAAACCAACAATTGTAGTTAATGAATTAGAAGGTACTGTAACTGGAGAAATAAAACCATTTACAATTAGTGATCAGATAGTGACTAAAGAACTACAGTACTATTTAAATAAGAATTTTGTAACTACAAGAAATGTTACAAATCAAGCTGAGTTCAGTAGTGCAATTAATGCTAAAGATGTTCAAGTTATCAATATTATGAATGACTTTATTAGTAATATAGAGTTTATTATGATGAATAAAGTTACTTTAAACGGAAATGATCATACTATTACTTTTGATGCTAGTGTTAAAAAAGGTCTAAATATTCAAGGCAGTGCAACAGTTATTAACTCTTTAACAGTAGTTATGCAGGGAGCTGCTAAATGGGATAGTGTATATGGTATTCAAGTATATAATGCTAAAGATGTAGTAATTAATAATTATACTGGTAAGGGAGCAGATGCAGCTTTACAAGTTAATGCTTCTACTGTTAACTTAACTGGAACTATTACTGTATCTGGTAATGAGTTTGGGGGAATTGAAGTATCTAAGGGTACAGATCCTCTACTTAGTGACTCTTTACTTACAATTGAGTTATCAACTTTACTAGTAAATGCAGATGAAGATAAGACGCATCCTACTATTTGGTTAGAAGATAACCAAGGATCAGTTGTAGACAATAGAATAGTAAAACTTACAAGTAGAGCGGAGACATCTAAAAAACAAACATATTATTTCTTAGATAGTAAAAACGCTTAATAAATTAAGAATTAATATAAACTGGCAGGACTAAAACCTGCCAGTTTTTAATTGTATTAAAAGAATAAACTTAGTTATAATCTGCTACTATAAGTTCTTTATAAAAAATTAAACAGTGGTAAAAGTAGAATTGATTAACTATTATTGTCCTTTTTTTTTACTATAAATCATGATATACTTTATTAAAGTAGAGAGTAGGGTGTTTAAAGTGTTAGGGAAAATAGTAGCAATAGTGGATAATACTATTACAGTTAAATTAGCAATTAATATTGAACAGCAAGTGAATCTTGTTAATTATCATGTGGTTTTAGAAGACAATGAAATCAAAATAATAGGAGAAATAGAAGATATAGATCAAATTAATGCTAAAATAAATATTGTTGGAGAAATAAAAAATAATATATTTACTCCTGGATTTTCTAAAAAACCAGCGTTTAAGTCTAAAGTTAGATTAATTACTATGGCAGAACTTGGCTTGATACTTGGAAGTCCAAATCAAGTTAATAAAAACCAAGTTGCCTTTGGTATTTCAACAGTCTATAATAATTACCAAATTAATGTAGATATTAATCAATTCTTTAGTAATCACTTTGCTATACTAGGTAATACTGGAAGTGGTAAAAGTTTTGCTGTTTCTAGATTATTTCAAAATATTTTTTCTAATCCTAATCGAATCCCTATTAATGCTAATATCTTTATGTTTGATGCCTATGGTGAGTATACTAATGCTTTTAAAAACATATCTAGTTTATCCCCACTAGTTGCCTATAAAAATTATACAACTGATACTAACTATCCAGAAGGGGAAATACTAAGAATACCATTATGGTTATTAGGAGTAGATGATATTGCCCAATTACTAGGAGTTACTACTCCCTTACAATTACCAATTATTGAAAAAGCTTTAAAACTAGTTACTATTTTAAAAGATGATAATGAAAATGTCACAGAACATAAAAACGATATTATTGCTAGAGCTATTATGGATTTATTAATGAGTGGTACTGAATCAGTAAAAATAAGAGATCAAATTACAGCCGTTTTAACTAATTTTCATACTAATGAGTTAAATTTAGATAGTGAAATATCTCAGCCTGGTTATATACGTAATTTAAAACAATGTTTATTTGTTGATAAAACTGGTAAAATGCAAGAAATGGAATTAGTAGTTGAATTTATTAACCAATTTATTATTTCAGGATTAGAGCTTAAAACTCCAGATGGAACGGTTCCTTATACTTTAAATGATTTAGAAAATGCTATTAGTTTTGCACTCATTTCTGAAGGAGTATTAAAAAGTAATAAAGTATTTGACTATGCTAATATTCTAAGTGTAAGAATTCATTCACTTATTAATAGTGAAGCAAAAGAATATTTTACTTATCCTAACATGATAGGAAGAGAAGACTATATTAAACATTTAATGCTTACTAAAGATGGTAAGAGAGCCCAGATAGTTAACTTTAATATAAATTATGTTGATGATAGAATGGCTAAAGTATTAACTAAAATTATGTCTAAATTATTATTTGATTTTTCTACTAATACTACTAGAAGAGCTATGATGCCTTTTCATATTATAATTGAAGAAGCTCATAGATATGTTCAAAAAGATACAGATGAAGAATTATTTGGATATAATATATTTGATAGAATTACAAAAGAGGGAAGAAAATACGGAGTATTATTAGGTCTAATTACTCAAAGGCCTTCTGAGCTTAGTGAGACATCTATTTCTCAGTGCTCTAACTTTGTTATTTTAAGGACTCTTCATCCTAAGGATTTAGAGTATATAAGAAACATGGTACCTAATATGAGTTCTGCTATGGTAGAACATTTAAAAACACTACAACCCGGTAATTGTATGGCTTTCGGAAGTGCTTTTAAAGTCCCGGTAGCAATGTGTTTAGAAAGGCCTAATCCAGAACCATTTAGCAGTAGTGCAGATATTGAAAAAATTTGGTATCAATAACCTGGAAATAACTTTACTTGTTTTTAGTTTTTGTGTTACAATTATAATAGAATTTGGGAAATATAGACGGAGGTATTTATTATGGCATTAGATAAGATTAAAAATTTTTTCGGAGTAGAGGAAAATACTCCAGTAGTAACAGGCGGGGATGATGAGTTTTATAAGGCTCCTAAGGGTTCTGTAATGGAAGATGGAACAACAGGTAATAAAATGATGTTACTTGAACCAAGGGCTTATTCTGAATCACAACAGATTGCAGATTATTTAAAGAATAGGAATGCAGTAGTAGTGAACTTAAAAAGAGTAACACCTGATCAAGCTAAAAGAATAGTGGATTTCTTAAGTGGAACTCTTTATGCTATAGGAGGAGATTTACAAAAACTAGGAGGAGGTATATTCCTATGCACTCCTAATAATGTTAATGTAGAAGGTAAAATAACAGATGAGAATGCTATTAAGTCAAAAGGTAAAGGAAGAGAAAAAGAGGACGAAGAGGAATTTAATTGGTAGTAAATAGCTCATATTTGAGGTGAAAATATGGAAAAATTTAATAGAGAATTAAATGGTTATAATAAAGAAGAAGTTAATCGTTTTTTAAGTGAGACTATTACTCAATTAGAGGCTATGCTTAGTAAAGCTACTGAACAAGATAAAACAATTAAACTTAATCAAATAACAATAGGAAATTATGAAAAAGATATAGCTAGTCTAACTGATAAAATTAATCATTTTCAAACTATGGAAGATACTATAAAAAGGACTATTTTAGTGGCAGAAGAGACTAGTAATAATATTAGGACTAATTCTATAAAAGAAGCAAATTTAATTGTTGAAGAAGCTAGAAACAATGCTAATAGAATAGTTAATGATTCCTTAGTTAGAGCAGAGAAAATAGAACTACAATCTGATAATTTAGAGAGAAATATGAGAATATTTAAGAAGAAATTAAAGTCTATTATAGAACAACAGATGGTAGTAGTAGATGAGATTGAAGAAATAGAACTAAAATAACAGGGAGTCTGTTATTTTATTGTAAAAGGACTTCAAAAATAGTATTAAATTATAAAATAAAAGTAATAAGAGGGTATATCATATGACTAAGAAGATAATAAAAAACAATTTATTAGTGTTAGTTCTTTGTATAATTAGTTGTACATTTATTTTATTTGGAACTAGTTATGCTTATATTTCTCTTAATACTAATCAAAGGGATACTAATACTGTCCAAACAGGAGCTCTAAGAATTGGTTATGAAGATAATGGTAATATACTTAATTTAGCTAGTGCTTATCCTGTATCTGATGCTGTAGGAATGGCAACTACAGGGTATAGCTTTAAAGTTACTAATACTGGTACTATTCCTTTAAATTATAATATTAGAATACTTAATGATGCTGCTATTATACAAAGTGATGGTTGTTCAAGTAAGCTACTTAATTTAAATAATATTAAATATAGTATTAACGGAGGGATACCTGTTGTCTTAGGTTCTTTATCAGCAAGTAATTATCAGGTATCAGTTGGGACAATAGCGCCAGGGGTATCAGAAGAACATATAATTAGAATGTGGGTAATAGATACTAGTGGTAATGAGGTTTTAGGTAAACATTATCATGGTAAAGTATTAGTAACAGGTAATCAAACTTATGCAGATGCAACAGGAGC
>JAVWCU010000053.1:0-5685 GCA_036648855.1 Bacilli bacterium | reverse complement strand
ATTTATCTCATCTTTTTTTCCATTAAAGTTATAATTCTCTTAGGATCATTTATTAGTTTTTGATATAAATCACTGTGCCTACGCAACTCTTTAATTAATTCTATTTCATCTTTAGCCATTGACATACCATACTGCTGATTATCTTCGGCAACAACATAATTATCGCCTCCTAAAAAATAGCTATAATCCACATTAAAAGTATTAGCTAAATCAATTAGAGTGTCTATAGTCGGGGTCCTAGTCCCCTTTTCATAGCAACAAATGCTAACTTTTGTAATATTAATCATATTTCCTAGCGCCTGTTGAGTTAATCCGGCTTTAGTTCTTAGTTCTTTTAGTCTTTTACCAAACAATAACATATACTTCAACTCCATTAATAGTTTGTACCCCCATTATAGAAAAATATGTATTTATATACAGTAAAGTTAACTAAAAAGAAACTTTATTAAAAATAATAAAAATAGGATAAGAAATACTTATCCTGTTTTTATTTTGTATAGGTCAATTGTTGATAAATGACTAATTTTTAAACTAAATTTTGGAAGTGTTTAGAAAAAAAATAAATTATTAGGTTTCCTCGTTTGATGACTCAGTAGTTGGTTCTTTTTTGTTGGAACTTAGAAATGATATTTTTTCAGCTACTACTTCTGTTATATATTTTCGCTCTGTATCATGTTCTATAACTCGAGATTGGATTCGCCCTTTTACACCAACAATATTGCCTTTTTCACAATACTCACTAGTATTTTGAGCTAAACCATCCCATAAAACGCAATCGATAAAGTCTGTATCATATTCTCCTTTCATATTCTTAAAACTACGAGGTATAGCCAAAGTTACATACATCATTTTTTTACCTTTTTCGGTTTCATTTAACTGGGGATCCCTGACAAGTCGTCCAACCAAAACTACCTGATTTAACATATTATTCCTCCTTTCTCTTTCATAATAACTGATACTAAAACTAGATGCAAATCGGTAAATATGAGAATTATAAGAGTTAAATTAAGACAAAAAAAGAAATTCCCTAGGGGAATTTTTAAAATTATAAATATTTATCAAAAGAAAAAAGAAGTTTCATAGTTTTATAAATTTCTTTTTAATAATTGATTTAATTCAACAGCATATTCCATAGGTAGTTCTTCTCTAAACTTTTCTAAGAAACCTAAAATCACTAATTCTTTAGCTCTTTCTGCATTAATACCCCGACTCATTAAATAGAATAATTTTTCTTCGCTTATCTTAGAAACTGTTGCCTCATGTTCTATACTACTACTATTGTTTCTAACTATATTAGTAGGAATTGTATCACTCTTAGATAATTTATCTAATATTAGGGTATCACATTTAATAATTCCTTGGCTATTCAAGGCTGTTTCTTTTATATCAACTGTACCTCTATAGGTAGCATTACCCCCATTTGAAGCAATACTTTTAGAAATTATTTTGCTACTTGTATGAGACCCAAGGTGAATCATTTTAGCCCCTGTATCTTGTTCTTGATTTGAGGTAGCTACACTTATTGTAATACAAGTTCCACTGGCATAATCGCCTTTTAAAATACAACAAGGATATTTCATTGTTACATGGCTTCCAATATTACCATCTATCCATTCCATAGTACCATTTGTTTCTACTAGAGCCCTTTTAGTAACTAGATTATTAACATTATGAGCCCAGTTTTGAATAGTGGTATACCGACATTTACTACGAGCTCCTACATAGATTTCAACAACGGCGGCATGAAGGGCATAATCACTGTAATTAGGGGCAGTGCACCCTTCTATATAATGTAGTTCACTATCATCATCCACTACAATTAAAGTTCGTTCAAATTGTCCCATGTGTCGACTATTAATTCTAAAATAGCTCTGTAAAGGCCTATCTAATTTAGTGTTTTTGGGAATATAGATAAAACTACCCCCTGAAAATACTGCCCCATTTAAGGCTGCATACTTGTTTTCTTTATTAGAGACAATAGTTCCAAAATACTTTTTAACTAACTCAGGGTATTTAGCCATAGCCTGTTCAATAGAAGTAAATATAACCTGTTTAGTCTTTAATTCTTCAATCATATTATGGTAGATTACTTCACTCTCATATTGAACTCCAATACCATCTAAATGTTTTTCACTTTCTATAACCCCTAATGCTGTAAATTCATTTTTTAAATTTGTCTCTACTTGATTCCAGTTTTCTTTAATACTAGGCAGTTCATCTCTTTTATAATAAATAATAGAATTAAAGTCTACCTGAGGATCAGGTCCAAAATTAGGTAATGGTAAAGAATCAAAGTTATTAAAAGAGTCTAAACGATAATTAGTAATCCATTCAGCTTCATTTTTTAACTTTGAAATAATTTTAACATTATCTTTAGTAATTCCTCTTATTTCCATATTTACCTCATTTACTTTATTTAGACTCTAATATTTGATGAATAGCTTTAAAAGGTAATAAAGCACATTTTTTCCTATTAGGTTGTTTATATATCTCATTATAGACATTTAATTCTCCAAGAATAGTCTTATCATAAGGTTCTTCTTCTATCATAGCTTCATAATTACTTAATATAGTTTTAGCTTCTTCTAGGGTTTTACCAGTAAAGGTTTTAATCATAATAGAAGTAGCAGATGTAGAAATAGCACAAGCTTCTCCATCAAATCTAATATCTTTTATAATCCCATTTTCTTCTAAAACCATGATATTTAAGTCATCTATACAAGACGAGTTATTAGTTCTTACTTTTAAATAACGCTCATCTTCCACTAAACCTTTATTTTCTGGGAACTGATAGTTATCTAAAATTATTTCTCTACGCATATTAGCATCTATTTCCATATCTACACCTTCTTTATTATAATACAATATTAAATATTTGCTTTGAATCTCTTAAAACAGTAATTAATTTATCTATCTCTTCTTTAGTATTATACAAATATAAACTAATTCGGCAAGTGTTCTTGACTTTTAAGTCATCTTTAAGTATTTTAGCACAGTGATTGCCTGCTCTTACACATATATGATAGTGATTTAGATAGACCGCTGTATCTTGGCTAAATACTCCTTCTAAGTTAAAGGCCACTGTTGTACCCTCATTATATTTATTATATATAATAATATTAGGTATAGTTTCTAATTCTTTAACTAGATATCTTCTTAACTCTAGAATGTAATTATTTATCTTATCAATACCAATAGCCATTAAGTAATCAATGACTGCAGAAAAGCCAATCACTCCTGCTATATTAGGAGTTCCAGCATCAAATAAACTTGGAACATCATGGTAGACTACTTCTCCATCACTTTCAAAGTAAGAGTTCATACCACCCCCATAGTTAAGGGGTTTTATTTTTTCTAGTAAGTCTTTTTTACCATATAAAACTCCTACTCCAGTTGGTCCTAACATTTTATGAGCAGAAAAAGCAAAGAAATCAGCATTCATTTTAATTACTGATGTTACGACATGGGGAACGCTTTGGGCTCCATCTACGACAAATAATATCTTCTTTTCTTTACAGATAGCCCCTATTTCTTCGACTGGTCTAATATCTCCCATAACATTAGTAACATGTGCAATAGAAATAACTTTAGTATTAACTGTTATACTCTTTAAGACATTAGATATAGTTATTTCATTATGACTATCTATAGGAATATATTTTAAAACTATACCTATTTCTTTCGCTAATTCCATCCAAGGAAGAAGATTAGAAGCATGCTCGGCTTTAGTAAGTAGTACTTCATCACCTTTTTTTAAATAATAACGCATATAACCAAACACTATAATATTTAAAGATTCGGTTGTTCCTTTAGTAAATATAATTTGACTAGCATCTGGTGCATCTATTAAGGCTCTAACTTTACCTCTAGTTCCTTCATAGAGAATATCTACTTTCAAGCTATTATCATAGTCTCCTCTATGAGCATTAGCCGTATAGTTACTGTAATAATCAGTTGTTGCATCGATCATGGTTTGAGGTTTTAAAGTAGTAGCGCCATTATCAAAATAAATTAAATCTTGTTTTAAAATAGGAAAATCATCACGATTCATTATAATCACCTCCATAATTTTCAATGATTTGTTTAATTTTGTCAGAATAATTAGAATCTAAAGTACTTCCCCCTAAAATAAACCCTATTATTAGTAGGTTATAACTAGCTGATAAGGATAATCCTCTAGACTGTAGAAAGAAGACATCATCTCTATTAAATTTACCAATGTATGCACTATGACTAGCTTCTATATCATTATTACTAATAAGAAGATTAGGTTTAATTAGAGATAAATCAGGACCTATATTAATAATTTTATTATCTTGATTACAAATACAGCCAGCACTGGTTTTTAGTACTTCACCTTGAACATTAAGGACAAGTGGTGCACTAAAAGAGATAAGATGATTGTAAATATTACTGGTTGTATTAGAAGCTAGATGATGAATATTAATTGTTATATCTGAGCTTTTATTTTTAAATAACCCGGCATAATGATATTCAATATTAGCATTTTCCCCTTCTAAAAAAACATCTATTATATCTGTTTGGCAACTTCCAAACTGATTAACTATTAATTTAGAGTTAACTCCTAGATGATAACATAGTTGCAAATTACTATTTGTTTCTAAAATATTAACTACTGCTTCAAGGTTATCTTTAACATAAAAAGATAAAGAGGTATCCCTATTTTCTATTTCTATATTAAAAATATCAGACTTTGTAAAATAGTAAATTCCTTTTTTTACAGAAATAGTTTCTAACTCTAATGTTTGATTATCATTATCTAATACTAGTTTATTCATTTGTTTCTACTCCACTCATAGCATTAGTACTAAGGATATACCCTTTTTTTTCTATTTCAAAAGCTAAAGATATATCTCCAGTTTGGATAATCTTACCATGATTCATAATATGAACATATTGGGGTTTAATATATTCTAAGATACGGGGATAATGTGTGATAATTAAAACTGAGGTGGTAGGGAAAGTTTCTAAATACTGATTAATATTATTACAAACTATTTTCAAGCTATCAATATCTAAACCAGAATCAAGTTCATCTAAAATAATAAACTTTGGTTTTAGGAGTTTCAATTGCATAATTTCATTCTTTTTTCTTTCTCCACCAGAAAAATTTTCGTTGATAGATCTATGCATTAGATTAGGATCCATTTGTAAATCAGCATAAGCTTGATCCATGTTTTTCATAAATTCATAAATATTTATTTTGCTTGACTCTTTAGCTTGTAATGCTGAACGAAGAAATTCGCTGCTGCTTACTCCTTCAATGCTAACAGGGTTTTGATAGGCTAGGAATATTCCTAGATTAGCTCTTTTATCGGTTTCTAAACTACAAATAGAAGTATTATCTGCTAAGATATCACCACTAGTAATAAGATAATCAGGGCTCCCCATGATAACTTTAGATAAAGTACTTTTACCTGTACCATTTGGTCCCATTATCGCGTGTATTTCCCCTGGTGCAACACATAAAGAGAAATCTTTAAGTATTTCTTTATTATCAATTGTTTTAACATATAAATTCTTTATTTCTAATTTCATTTTTATCACCACTGCCCTTATTTTATCATGTTTTACATCAAGGTACAATGTTAGAATAATAATAAATATCGGCATTTTTCTAATAATTATTGTATAAGAGTGAAAATATTAGAACAATATATAGAT
>JAVWCU010000052.1:0-5704 GCA_036648855.1 Bacilli bacterium | reverse complement strand
TAAAAAAATCTCTTGCTGGATTTGATGAAATGAATATTTTAAGTGACAATAGTACAGAAAAATCAAGTATTGGGGGTTCTACATCAAGTTCATTATTAGAAAATACAGGGGGAGAATTTAATATTGGAAATAATTCTTTGGAAAATTTTAATAGCATGAAAAAAATAATTAATGATCTTTTACCATTGGTTAAGGGACTGATAGCAAGTATGGTAACTTTATTTGCCTTAAAAGGTATAAAGTTTGCTTTAGAACAATTAGAAAAATTTAGATATCAATGGAAACTATTAACAATGGCATTAAGAGATAAAAAAGGTTCTACATCATTAAAAGGAAATACAGACATTTTAATGTCAGGATTAACTTTAATTACTGGTGGTGTTGTAACTTTATATGAGACTATAAAGAAAGTTAATAATAATTGGTCTGAAATGAGTAAAATGCAAAAAATTATTACTTTATCAATAGGAGTATTATCAATTGCAGTCATTAGTTTAGGAGTTGCTTTCACAGCAATGTGGGCAGGTGCAACAATGGGTGCTTCTAAAGTTATTGCTGGAGTCACTGCTTTTATTATATCAATTGGAGCACTTATTGCAATATTTGTTAGTGAAAAAGATGCAATTAAAAGTACGAAAGATGCATTAAATGATTTAAAAACTGCACAAGAAGAATATAAAAACGCTAATAATGATTATATATCAGCAGTTGATAGTTCAAAAACAGCTTTTGAAAATTTAAAAAACGCAGAAAAAGATGCTGGAATAAGTGGGCAAGACTTATTTAATAAAGTACAGGCAGGAACATTAGATTATGCAAACATGACTGTTAAACAGCAAGAAGTATATAAAGCATATTTGGCAAATGATGAAGCACAAATAAAACTTAAAACTTCTACAGAAAAATTGAGTGAAGCAAAGAAAAAGGAAACTCTTGCGTCTTTTGATAACCAGTTAGCGATTGCCGCGGAAACTGGAAACTATAATGATTACAAAAAATCTGTAATAGATGCATATAAAAAAGGGGAAATAAGTGCAGATGAAGCAAGAGACTTAATAGAAAAAAGTATGTCTAGAATGAGCGATGCATCACAAAAAACATTTATGGAAGATTTACCAAATGACATTAAAAACGGAATGAATCCAGATGAATACCAAACAGCAGGCCAAAAAATGAAGAACTGGTTTCAAACAACATTTAATAAAATTGGCGATTGGCTTTATACAAAATTCACAGAAATTAAGGATTGGTTTGTACAAACGTTTACCAAAACTATTCCAAACGGGATTATTACCGGTATAGAGACAATGATTAATTTTTTAATAAATGCTTTTGAAGGAATGATTAATGCTCCTTTGAGAGGAATTAATAAGATAATAAGAAAAGTCAATGATATACCTGGTATTGAAATTTCATTGCTTCCTAGTGTTGATTTTAAAAATATAAGAATACCTCGACTTGCAAAAGGTGGCATTGCTATGCAACCAACTCAAGCAATAATTGGAGAGGCAGGAAGAGAGGCTGTTTTACCTCTTGAAAATAATACTGAATGGATGGATAATTTAGCAGATAAAATATCTTCAAGAAATAGTGGCAATTTAACAGTTCCAATATATTTGCCGAATGGAAAACTTTTAGCACAATATGTAATTGATACTATAAAGAAACAAGAATTTGCATATAATGGAGGTGTATTATAATGGTTTATAATGGTGATTTAATAAGAATAGATAATAAAAAAATTGACAAGATAATAAATTATGGTTTAACATATGCAAAGATATGGAGCAGTGATTCTGGTAGAGGAATGGACGGAAGAAACGGTGGAACTTTAGTTGGAATTTTCCCTAAAATAGTATTAAATGTTGGGAAAATGACAGAAGATGAGATGAGTATATTTCTTTCTTTAGTAAACAAAGCAAATGGTAGTGTAACATATTATGATACAGAATTTAAAAGGGCTATAACAGAGTCTTTTTATTTTGGAGATATTACAGATTCATTAAATAGAAAAAAAGATATGTCACATAAACCTATACAGTTTTCTATAATAGCGAATAACCCGAGGTCATCAGTATGAAAATAGTTAATAACAAGTTTAAAAATGCAATAAAAACAAATGGTAAATTAATTTCAGCAAAAATTATAGACAACACAATGGTATATTCTAAAGAAAATATAGTTTCAGTCGATTATTCATATAAAGCAGATTTATTTAAAAGTTACATGAGACAATGCGATATTGAATTATTAAATCAAAGTGATTTAAAAGGTAAAAGTCTTGAGGTACAATTTGGAGTTGCAGAAAATTATAAAGATACTTATGAATTTATATCTTACGGAAATTTTATAGTAAAAGAACAGGAAAAGATATTAGATACCAAGACTTCAAAATTGGAGTGCTACGATTTAATGCTTAAATCCATGATACCTTATGATCTAAAACTAACATATCCGATTTCGGTTATAGATTATGTAAAAGCAATTTGCACGAGATTAGGGTGGACTTTATTTAATACTTCCTTTATTAATAGCTCAAAAATGATAACTGAAGAAAAATATGATAAAACATATTATTTTAGAGATATTTTAGATGAATTAGCACAAGTTTCTGTAAGTGTAGTTGGTTTCTTATCAGATAATAAACTTCATTTTATTTATCTGACTGAAACAAATGAAATTATAGATTTTAATTTAAGAAAGTTTTCAGTTAACAAGCAATATGGTCCAATAAATTCTTTAGTTCTAGCGAGAACTCCACAAGAAGATAATATATTTAGAAAAGATGATGTAAGTATATCAGCAAATGGTTTAACAGAGATTAAAATAGAAAATAATCAAATGTTAAATAAAAATAGAGATGATTTTATTATAGATATGTTTAATTCAATAAATGGTGTTAAGTATTATCCTTTTCAATTTGAGAGCTTTGGAGTTTGCTATCAAGAAGTATGTGACATTTTTACAGTGAAAGACCCAATAACAGGAATCAGTTACAAAACTATTTTATTGCAAGATAATATTCAAATAACCCAGGGGTTAAATGAATTATGCGAATCAAATATACCAACTATGTCAAAAACTGAATATTCAAAGGCTTCAGAGACAGATAGAAAAATAAATAAAACAAATTTGAATGTTGATAAACAAAATCAGGTAATTACTGGTCTAGTAACAGCTACAGATGAACAAGGAACAAAAATCACACAAGTTACACAGAATGTAAATTCAGTTAATACAAAAGTTGAAGATACTACTACATTGTTAAATTTACAGATACAGAAATTAGCAGAAATACAATTAAGTATTAATGCAATTAGACAATCTGTTAATATATCAGGAGGACCTAATATGTTTAGAAACTCCGTTGGACTGCGTGGACTAGAATTATATAATGAGACGGGAACAGGCTCTATTGTTAGTGGAAATATGGCAGAATTAATAGGTAAAACCGTTAGTGGTGCAGGTTATCTAATTAATAATAAAACAATAGAACATTTAAAAGAGGACGGGTTTGTAATAGGTAATACTTATACAATTACATTTAAATATTCAAATGATCCACTAAATAACTTTAAATTTACTCTCAATAACTTAGAAGATATAGTAATTTTAAATACAACAGAAGAAGCTAAACTTAAAGAAGTGGTTTATACTTTTATTGCTAAATCTAACAGTATTTCATATAAATTTGAAAGTAATTATAATAGTGCAAAATTGTTTTCAATGTATACAGATTTTATAGTAAAAGCAACTGATATACGTAGTTCATGGGAGCCTGGTAAGGGTGAAATGTTAGGAACTGCTCTTACTATTTATTATAATGGTATAGAAGTGACTTGCGACAATGAGCCCATTAAGGTAATTATTAATAATCTAGGATTTAGTGTAGTTGATACAGATGTTAATGGTCTTCTAATAACGGTTAGCCAAGGAAAAGTTATTTTAGGAAAAACTAAAGCCGAATCTTTAGAAATAACTCCGTTTAATTTTAGAACACAAACTATAAAAGGAGATGATGTCTTATTAATCCATTAAATATAAATAAAAATAATTTACATATAAAAACAATATATAATTCATTAATTATTTTGTTAAAATTAGTACAAAGTTATACTGCGAGGTGTTTAATTAATGGCTAGAATATATAGTAATTGGAATAACAATAAAACAAGAATATTTTTGGAATATTCATTTAATACTAATATTACTGAAAATTATACTGATACGTATGTAAGTTTATATTTACAAATAAATTCAGTAGAAAGTCATAATCCAGGACCTCTTAATTATTATATAGCAAGAGATGATAGGGCAATATATGAAAATAGAAATTACTTTTATAAAACAGTTAATCATGTTGGAAGCCCTAATATAAAACAATATTATATTGGAAGTGTTAATTATTCTAAATATCATGATAATGAAGGCAATGGTCAAATAATACTTGCAGGTTGGTCTGATTGGGGTTTTGATAATTTAATTAATAATACGGCAGTAAATTTACCAAAAATTGATAGATTTGCTACATTTTCATATGGAAGTGATTTTACAGATGAAGAATCTCCATTGATTGCTTATTTTAACCCAGCACAATTACCAGTTAATTTACGCATAGAGTTTAGTGGTGTAAGTATAAATAGAAGAGTCGATGTATATCCACCACAGGGAAAATACTGGTTTGCTTTAACAGAAGAAGAAAGAAATTTATTAAGGCAAAAGTGCACTGGAAATGAATTACAGGTAAGACTAGTTGTCTCAACAATAATAAACGGACAAGAAGCAAATTGGTCTATAAGTGATTCATACTATTTAAGAATAGTTAATGCTAATCCAGTATTTAATAATTTTACTTTTGAGGATACTAATATACTTAGTAAAACACTTACTGGTAATAATCAAGTACTAATAAAAGGTATTTCATCATTAAAAACTATAATAACAAGTGTTAATAAAATGGTTGCATTAAAGAGTGCTAGTGCTATAAAATATAGACTTAATGTTGGTAGTAAATCAAATGAAGTTAATTATGCTGTAACTGATGTTAATATGTCAGTGAATGAAGTAGATAGTGGAATAATTATTATAACAGCAGTAGATAGTAGAGGAAATGATAAACAGGTAACTAAGACAGCTGATATTAAAGAATATGCTAAGCCTATAATTAATGAAGCTGTTTTTGATAGACAAGAAGGGGTTAGTGAAACGGTTAACATTATAGCAAAAGGAACGTATACACCTACTAATTTTGGTGCAAAGACCAATACTATACCTAAGATTGAATATTCTATAGATAATGGTACAACATGGATAAATATAACAGATAAATTTTTAATTAAAACTGATGGAACTTTTGAAAATAAAAAAACTGGTAATACTGTTACTGGTTTTATTTTTGGAACACAATATAATGTTATATTAAAAGTAACAGACGGTTGTGATACAAATTTAATCAGCGAGGTTAAAAAACATTTAACAATTAGCGATGGAGAACCAATTGTTGCATTTAATAAACAAAAAAAGATAGTTGGTGTAGGAATAATTCCTAATAATAATTTAAAAAAAGGAACAATTGAAGCAAAAGAATTTGCAATAAGATGTGGAACTGATACCGTTCCTTTATTTGAGATCATAAATAAATGAAAGGAGACAAGAAAATGACTAATAGTAAACCAACGGGGGGGGGGGGTTATTACTTACTAAT
>JAVWCU010000051.1:0-5714 GCA_036648855.1 Bacilli bacterium | reverse complement strand
CCATATTCTCTACTCCTTACCTTGTAATATTATCTTATCAAGTTCTAACTACTTTTACAAGTAATTATTCTAATTTATGAAAAGAGTTTTAACTTACTATTTACTATTTACTATTGAATATTATTAATTAAATACTTCTCTCATTTATATTATATTATCTATTATAATAAAAAACTATATTCTATCTTATTCAACAAGTACTAATTCTTCTTTTAAAATAGAATAAAGATAAATTGTAGTTTTCTTATTAGTTTTATTAATAATATAATCTTTATATCCATTTAATTGACTTAAATAAGCTGGATCTAGCGTACTATTTAACTTATAGTCAATAATAATACAGTGATCATCATACTCTAATAATAAATCAATAATCCCATGAAACTCTTCTTTATCCCTCCTAGTTATAAACTCATACTCTTTATATATCTTAGCTAATCCTATATCTTTTAATAAATCCAACTGACAAAAAGCCTCAATCTTAATTTTATAAAATGAATCTAGCCCTTCTAAATCAGGATTTCTTAAATCTATATTTTCTAATAATTCATGAAATTTAATTCCCAGTTGTCTAGCATCATCTGTTTCTTTACTAAGAAGTTTTATCATATTTTTAGAATAATGTTTTGTTTCTATATATTCTTCTTTGCCTGTTATTTCTCTAACTATAATATCTAGATCTGCTCGAGGTAATAATTTAGTAAAGTCTTTTTTTAACATAATATTATAGTCTTTAGACATAGGAATATTTGCTAAATCAATATTAGTTATATAGGGTTTTAAGATTGGCTTAATACTGTTAATTATACTCATAAAAGAATTATATTTTAATTTAGTATTAAGATCTATTTCGTTATCTAAATCTTCCTCGTTATTATTATCACCCTCAGGTAATATTAAAATCATTTTCTCTTTAGCCCTTGTCATAGCAACATAAAATAATCTGATTTTTTCTGATACTTCGTCAATTAAGTAAGCCTCTTTTAGTAAAGGTTTATTAATAGTTTCCCCTATTCCTTCTTTAAAATAAGGAACAATTATACCAAAGTTTTTATCATAGACAAACTTAGCTTTTAAATCACTAATATTAAATTTATTAGAAAGACCTGCATAGTAACAGATTGGATACTCTAAACCTTTAGATTTATGAATAGTCATAATTTTACAACTGTTACTAGTTTCTTCATGTATACTATATTTTAGTTCTAAATTATTATTTATAATTGTCTCTAAATAAGTATATAAATCATACACTGTATATCCTGATTCTTCTAAAACTGTTGCCATATTTTCTAAGTACTCAAATCTAACTAAAGAATTATTAATATTTCCAGCAGTTATTATTCTTTCATAAAAAGGAAACCTTGTAATAACCGTATTTACTAGTGTTCTTGCTGTATAACTTTCTAAATGACTCGCTATTTCTTTTACTATTTCCATAATAGCACTGTCTTTATAAGTATTATTATCTATTGTATCAAGTATTTCTTGATCAGATAATCTATATAAATAACTTCTAGCAACACTGATATAAGAGTATTTAAATGCTGTTGATGAATCATTTTTACTAGTTAGTACTATTAAATTAATAATATTTTTTAATAATCCTAAATCTGTATCCCCTGTCATATTCTCATCTTTTATAGTAGCTAGAGGAATACCTAAAAAGGAAAATATTCTTTTATACAAGTCAAATTGAGAAGCTCTGTCAAGTAAAATAACAAAGTCACTGTAACTTACAGTTCGTATTTCTTTCTTATCTTTATCAAATATTTTATACTGACTAGCAACTTTGTTTTTTATATCATTTGCAATTATAAAAACTTCTATTTCTTCTTTTTTATAAAGAGAATCCTTTATTACTGGAAAACTAAGTATTTCTAAATCATTACTATGATCTACTATTCCCTCTTCTTGATAAGTTAAATTTCCAAAAATCATCCGATGAGAATCTTTGTAAGCTGCTCCTCCAATTAAATCATCCATAATAAGATCAAAAACTGTATTAATATTATTTAAGACTTCTTCACGAGATCTAAAATTCTTATTTAAATCAATCTTTTCTCCCCCTATATGTTCTTTATATTTATCATATTTGTTTTTAAAGATATATGGATTAGCATTTCTAAACCTATAAATA
The DNA here is from genome assembly GCA_036648855.1 of Bacilli bacterium. Taxonomy (GTDB): domain Bacteria; phylum Bacillota_I; class Bacilli_A; order RF39; family UBA660; genus Faecenecus. The sequence goes on along the minus strand of JAVWCU010000051.1, from coordinate 3,574 downwards.
GATTGTTTAATATCTCCTACCATGTAAACATTATTATTTTCAATAAAACTAATAAATGTTTCTTGTAAATCATTAGTATCCTGATATTCATCAACCATTATCTCACTAAAATAGTTTTTAAGTTCTTCTCTAACTGGAATATTTTTCTCTAAGATATGGATTGCTAATTTACTAATATCTGTAAACTCATAAATTTCTTTATCATTCTTAAAAGCATTAACTCTGTCATCTAAGGTTAATATTATTTCAATAATTGATTCTGTTACATCTTTAGTAAGTAATATAGTTTCTCTTATTTCTTCTTCATCTATATAAGAAGTCATAGCTCTTAATTCTTTCATTAAAGATGAAATAAACTCTTTTGTAGCTTTAGCCTCTTCTTGACTTCCATTAGGAAGAGCAGGTAGTTTTATATCTAAACCAGCCTTTATTTCTTTATAAGTTGAGGCCTCTAATAAGGGTTCTATGGCATCTTCTAATTTATCTATAAACTTTCCTGATGTTAAATAAACTAATTCTTCAACTTTATTCCTTATAAGTTCTATTTTATGAAGAAGCAGTTGTGTATAACTAGTTACTCTAGAAGTAATAGTATTAGAACTAAAATAACTAGATATATAATTAGTTAAATAAGTCTCTTTATCATAACGCATATCTAGTTTATTACTTATATCTAAGATAGCTTCTTTTATATTAATATCATCTTTAGTACAAAAACTAGTAATCATTGATAAAAATAATTTATCTGATTTAGCATATAATTCTTCAAATATTTGGTCCAATATTTCTTCTTTTTTTATATTTATAATTGTTTGATCTCCAATAGTTATATTTTTAGAAATATTTTCTAAATAATGATATTTTTTAACTACAGAAAAAGCATAACTATCAAAGGTAGTAATATAAGCTCCATCTAGCATATCTAGTTGCTTCTTTAAGTTAGGATCTTTACTAATTGAAGCTCTAATTCTTTCTTTCATCTCACTAGCTGCTGCTTTTGTAAAAGTTAAAATAAGTAAGTGATCAATATCTACTCCTTGTTTTAATTTTCTTAAAACTCGTTCAGTTAATACCGCTGTTTTCCCAGATCCTGCCCCTGCACTAACGATAATATTAGTACCCTCAGTATCTATTGCTTGCTGTTGTTCTTTAGTCCAATTTGGCATCTTTATCACCTCTTAAAAAGTCTAAATTAGAATTAGTATCTAAATAAACTAAATTCTTATCAGTCATATAACATAATTCCTTAAAAGGACAAAACTTACAACCTACATTAGTCGTTCCTATTACTTTAGGATTAATAGAAAAATCAGAGTTTAAAATACTAGCTATTGCCTTATCTATTTTTTCATCTACTAATTTATCTAAATTTTCTATTTCCATGTCATTAAGAACTTTAGTATAATTATAAAAACCTTTTGAACTTAATCTCATCCCCTGAATAACTTTACTACTTTGATAATCTTTATCTATTTTTTCAATTAAGTATTCTTGACTATTACTATATCCCATCAATTTAAGAGAACTCTCTTTTTGCTCAAGATAAGTTTTATTAAGTTTAATAGTAATTTCATTATGCAAAATCTTCTGTAAATAAAATCCAACAAATTTAACATTTTTAAATAATTCACTATGTTTTACCAAATAAAGATAAATTGGTAGTTGCATATCCAAACCATATATACTGTTAAATAGACTAGTTTCAGGATTACCAGTTTTATAGTCAATGATAGCAACATTAGTAGTATTCTCTTGCTCTTCATATAAAATTTTATCGACAATCCCCATAAAAGTCACAGGGATATCTCGGTCTTTCTTTATATAAATCTTATGTTCATAAAGAGCTTTATTTAAAGTACCTAAACTATTTTGATTCTTTATAACTTTAATTATAAGCCCTAACTCTTCTTTTAATTTAACAAGAAAGAATAATTCTTTTTTTGTAAAATCAGTGCCCATTATTGTTTTAGTAAAGGTCTCTTCTAAATCAAAATTATCTGAAAAGCAAATAGACAGAATATAGTGAAATATAGTCCCTACTTTAATAGCAAAGGTTTCATCAAAAGTATCTAGTTTGAGAATATTACTAGCATAGTATCTAAATGCACAATGATAATAATTATCTAGACTAGAATATGACAACAATAATTTATTGTTTATATGTTTATATAAAGACTCTTTAGTTAAAGAAGTGAAATTATTATTATAAGTTAAATACGGAAAAGAAGGATAATGTTTATTTAATTTATCAATATTTTTACTTAAGGTACCATATTTAAAATAAGTATCTAACTTACTAGCATAAGTTAACTGACTATCAAGATCAGAATATATTATATTTAAGGGTTCTTCTTCTTTCTTTATAACAGAAAAATTCAGATTTTTTATTAAACTAGATGGATAAAAAATAGAGAAAGGAGTAGTATTTTTATAAGTAATAATTAGATTATCTAAATAATAAATAAAATCTAAAAGATGTTCTTTTTCTCTTTTATTGATTTCTTCTACAGTGTCTAAGTTAAGTTCCACCTTTTCCTTATCATTTAAATAATCCTCGTCCTTAACAGTGTTAGGGAGATTTTCTTCATTAAAACCTAAGATAAAGCAGTAATCATCTTCTTTATAATCACCATATAAGGAGTCAACTGTAACAGCATTAAACAAATGACTATTAACTATTAAAGAGTTTTTTAATTCTTCAACAAGTAATGGATAAAGTTCTATAGCAGGTCCTTTATGCCAAACATATTTATTACAAATAGTAATTAATTGATTTAATAAATCCTTATCTGTACTATTTTCAAGTTCTTTTAAAGCAATTTCTAAGGAAATATTATTTAAAATTAAATTTAAGAACTTCTGACCAATTACGGTGCCATATAAAGATGAGCTATTTGGCATATCTAAAGGGATATGAAAAAGTTTGAATAATCTAGGCAAAATAACATTATATTCACTAGTGACATTTAATAAATGAATTTTAGAAAAAGGTATATTATTATTATTTAATTCTATTATCTTAGTAATTATATAATGTACTTCATCATCTATAGTATTAAATTCTAAAACTTCTATTTCTTTATCATAAGAGACTTCATTTTTTAAATAAACAACTTCTGTTAATGCCTCTATCTCTTTTAGCATAGTATAATCAAATGCCTTCAGATATTTACTGGAAAGAACAATGACTCTGGTACGGCATAACAGGCTCTTAAAACTAGGAGTATATGTCAATAAACCTTTACCTTTTAATTCTTCCTTTAAACTGACTAATTCTTTTAGCTTAGGATTAAGATAAGTCTGATCTTTTATGAAATATAGATTATCTAAATACATCTTAGCAGTAGAAGGGTTAATGTTCTTATCTTTAACTAGTGAGAAAATAGTTTCTTCAGTATAATCAAAATAATACTTTCTTATTAGTTCATCTATAGTCATAACTTTGACCTGATATAAAGAACTACTATTACTAAGTTTTTTTAAAATACTTTTTTTCTTTTCTCTAGGTACAATTAAAATGGCTTCTTTATCCAAATACTTTTCTATCTCCATGTATTAATCAACTCCTTAACTT
>JAVWCU010000050.1:0-5842 GCA_036648855.1 Bacilli bacterium | reverse complement strand
TAGGGATTTTTAATTTTAAAAGTCCTTTTCTTTTTCAAAATTTCCAAGTATAATACTAATTATAAGGTAGGATATAAAAATGAAAAATAAAAATAATTATGGGTTTACTTTAATAGAGTTATTAGGAGTTATAGTAATTTTAGGAATTATTTCTTCAATTGCTATAGTATCATATAATGGTTATGTTAGTAGTACTAGGAAAACTGCGTATGAAACAGCAGAGAAAAGTATGAAGGAAGCGGCAGAAGGAATGTTTACGGATTGTATGTATGATTCTAATGCTAGTACATTATGTAATTCTTATACAGCCCCAAATGTTGATCAATCAAAAAGGGTTACATTAAAGGATTTAGTAAATGCTGATTATTTAGATAATATTAGTGATCCTCAGAATAAGGGAAGTCTATGTGACCAAGATAAATCTTATGTTTTTGTATATGCAGAAGCACCTTTAGGTGGAAGTGATAATCAAAATTTAACTTATAAGAGTTGTTTAGCTTGTGGAAAGTATACTAGTAAAAGTTGTGAATTTGATTTAATTCCTAATAAGGACTTTGGTATTAATGTAGAGTTAAGATTAGATTCAGAAAAGGGGACTACTTATAATGGAGAGTGGACTAATCATAAGGTATGGGCAAAGGTAACTAGTGGGGACCCATATCAATTTGGAATTAAAAGAATAGAATTAGCTAGGAAGATAACAGGACCTTGGAATGAAACATCTAGTAGTTTTATTTGGAATGAAGAAGGCACTACAAAGTTATATGTTAGAGCAATTGATTATGCTAATAATATAAGTGAAGTTGTTCCTTTAATTATTAAGGTAGATACTACAGCTCCAACTGGTGATTTTGCTATTAGTGGAACTATGGGTAATAATAATTGGTATCGTTCGAATGTTCATATTATACCTAGCAATGTTAGTGATGCAAATAGTGGGGTGGCGACAGCTACTGTTAATTATCCAGATATTGATATAGATACAAGGGGTATTAAGATTATTTTAACTATGAGAGATAATGCAGGTAATGTTTCTACTAAGGAAACAACTATTAAAATGGATAAAACTAATCCAACTTGTTCATCAAGTGGAGGAAGTAGTAGCTGGACATCATCTAATTTGACTATAACTGGTATTTGTAGTGATAATTTTGATTGTAATGGGAATACTTCTAAAACTCTTAGTAGTAATTCAGCAGGGGATATTAGTCCAGGAGTAGTTTATGATAATGCTGGTAATTCAGTAACTTGTGAAGGCAGACCAGTTTATATAGATAAAACATCTCCTTTGGTAAGTGCTTCACCATCTACTGTTACTATTCAGGAGAAGGTTGATTATAATGTGTGGACGGGTGTTAACTATAGTGATCCGGAAAGTGGTATTACTAGTCATTCAGCATCTATAAATTCTACAGCCTCATTAAGACCGGGGAATTATACTATTACTTATACTATTACAAATGGTTCTTCATTATCTAATTCTGCTAGTAGAACTTTAATTGTTAAACCTAATAATATTATAAAGTATAGAACTAGGGGTTATACGGGATGGAGTGCATTAACTACTACTTATTGTGCACCAGGGGAGTTATGCCAAACTGGGACATTATATAAGCATAGAGGTACTTCTACACAGCAAGATATTGGTGGTTGTGGATCATCTGCTATAAGCTGTGATTATACGCATAGTATTTGTAATAAAGATGGTACTTTCTATCCGCCTGGTAATTGTGATAGTGCTAGTTTTTGTAAAGGACATACATTGTGGTGTGTAAAACAAGATGTTTATAGGGGAACATATTTAGCTGGTTGGGGTGATTGGACTAGTGATTATTGTGGAGGCGGAACTGACAGATGTCAGGTGACAACAGGATATCAAACTAGAGGATATGGCGAATGGTCGGCTTGGTCTACTAATCCGTGCTATGGTGGAAGTTTATGTGAGGCAAAAACTTGTAGAGCTGATTCGCCTTGGAATGGTTGTACACCTGGATAAAATAATAGAAAGGGAGGTAAGTTATGACTAAAAAAGTGGGAGTAGGACTACTTATTACGGGGGTTATTATTATCACTGCTGGAATCTGTTTATCTTTTACCAATAATGGTTCTAAAAAAGAATTAGTTAATTTTAATGATACAGTAAAAATTATGAATAACTTAAATAATTATACAGTTAATTCTACTATTAATATAACAAGTGGTAAAAAAAATAATAAATATAAAGTAATAAGTCAGTTGTATTATTTAAACCAGTTAGATAAAGTTCAGAGTTATATTGTTGAAAATGAAGTTGGTAGCATTAATGATTATGGTAATAATAAATATTATTCTAAAATGGAAGATGGTTATAAGGTTATAGAAATGTCTACTACCCCGGATATTAAAGTTTTATATAATTTGTTAGGGCAGATAAAGGATAAAGGTAAAAAACTAGGGAATGGGACTTATCAATTTAAAGTATTAAAAAAGACTATTGAAACGGAAATATTAAAAGGAGATAATTTTTATGGCGTTTCTTTACCGTTAATGGATATTAAATCGGTAGAAGAGGATGGAAAACTTTTATTAAATTTAAGTAATTCTGAAGTAGAGTCTATTATACTTACTTATAAGGCTAAAAATGATATGAATGTAGAAATATCCACAGTTATTTCTAATATTAATATAACAAAGGATATTTCTTTACCAGTTATTTCATAGTTAAAAAATTGTAGTATTGATATCCTATTTACTTCATGATAAAATAATAGAGACATTAGATGTGAGGTGATTTCTCTTGGATACAGATCAAACAAGTATTTTTACTTTAGATGCTTTAAGTGATGAATTAATTCGTCAAGTACTTAATGAAGTCTATAAAGCTTTAGAGGAAAGAGGATATAATCCGATTAATCAAATGGTTGGGTATTTAATGAGTGGGGATTTAGGTTATATTTCTTCTCATAAGGATGCCAGAAAGAAAATAAGTAGAATTGATAGAAATCAAATTATTGAATTTTTATTGAGAGCTTATTTAAAAGATTGATATGAGATATTTAGGACTTGACCTTGGATCTAGGACTTTAGGAATGGCTTTAAGTGATCCTACGGGGATATTGGCAACTGGTTATAAGGTAGTACGACATCAAGAAGATTATAACAGTTTAATTCCAATTATCGCAGATGTTGTCAAAGAGAAAAATGTTTCAGAAATAGTGCTGGGATTACCTAAAAACATGAATAATTCTATTGGTGAAAAGGGTAATTTGAGTATAGAGTTTAAGAATAAGCTAGAACAAGTTTTATTAATACCAGTTAACTTAGAAGATGAAAGGTTAACAACGGTACAGGCTTCTAATCTATTAATAGCGGGAGATACATCAAGAAAGAAAAGAAAGCAAGTTATAGATGGAGTAGCCGCGACTATTATTTTACAAAGTTATTTAGATAAGAAAAGGAGAAATAATAATGGATAAGAATACGTTTGTAGTAATTAATGATGAAGGAAAAGAAATCACTTGTAATGTTTTATTTACATTTGATAGCGAGGAAACAGAAAAGAGTTATATTGTGTATACAGATAATTCAGTAGATGAGGGTGGTAATACTCAAGTATTTGCTTCAATCTTTGATCCTAAATCAGAGTCTACTAAGTTAGAACCAATTGAAACTGAAAAAGAGTGGAAGGTTATTGAAAAAATACTTGAAACACTTCAAGAAGAAATTAAAATTAAGGCTACTAAGGATAAACAGGTGGAAGAGAAGTCTAGTGAGGTAGAGTAAAGCAATTATTGCTTTTTCTTTTTCATGAGATAAATATGGAGATTAGTAGTATGAAATTATTGAAAAATATTATGTTAAGTATTTTAATTTTGATAGCAACTATTGTTATCTTAGGTTCTAGTATTTATAATTATAAAATTAGTCCAGTTAGTAAAAATAGTACAGAAGTAGAAGTAGTTATTAAAACTGGATTATCTATTAAACAAATAGGGAAGTTATTAGAAGAAAAAAAATTAGTTCATGATGCGAACTTCTTTTATCTTTATGCTAAACTTTTTGAGGTAAAAGGAATTAAAGCCGGTAGTTATAAATTAAGTCCTAATATGGGAGTTAAAAAGATAATTAAGGTGTTAGAAAAAGGTAGTAGTTATAATCCTGATTCTGTTTCTTTAGTTTTTAAGGAAGGTATTAATATGCGTGGAGTAGCTAAGGTTATTGCTACTAATACTAATATAACAGAAGAAGAAGTTTTAGCTAAAAGTCAAGATATGACTTATTTAGATAAACTAATAAAAGAGTATTGGTTTTTAACTGAGGTTGTTAAACAAAAGGGTATTTATTATCCTTTAGAAGGATATTTATTTCCTGATACTTATCAATTTTCTAGGGAAAGTGTAAAAGTTGAAGATATATTTGCTAAAATGTTACATCAAATGGATATAGTTTTAACACCTTATAAAAGTCTGGTGGAGACTAGTAACAAGTCTATACATGATTATTTAACGATGGCCTCTATTGTTGAATTAGAGGGAGTAGGTAATAATACTAGATCTAAAATAGCAGGGGTATTTTATAATAGATTAGGGAAAAAGATGAATTTAGGAAGTGATGTTACTACTTATTATGCTTTAAAAGTAGATATGGCAGATAGAGATTTAACTAGTGCAGAGTTTAACACCCACAATCCTTATAATACTAGAGTAGGACTTGAGGGTAAGTTACCTATAGGACCTATTTCTTTACCTTCTAAGGAGAGTATTAAAGCAAGTTTTGAACCGGATAAAAACAATTATTTATATTTTGTTGCTGATAAAAATAAAAATGTCTTCTTTACTAAAACTTATGCTGAACATAAGAAGAAGGTAGATGAAATTAAAGCTAAAGGGGACTGGATAGTATGGTAGAAAGTAAATATATAGAGATAAAAGAACTGAAAGAATATGCCACTAATAACAATGTTCCAATTATGCTTGATAAAGGGTTAGATTTTTTAACTTCTTTTATTCTGAAAAATAATATTAATAGAGTATTAGAAATAGGAACAGCAATTGGATATTCTGCAATTATAATGGCTTTAACTAATCCTAATTTAAAAGTTACTAGTATTGAAAGGGATAATGAGAGATATTTAGAAGCTTTAAAGAATATTAAAAAGTTTAATTTGGAAGATAGAATTACTTTGATTTTTAAAGATGCTTTAGAGGTTAATTTAGATGAGACCTATGATTTATTATTTATAGATGCCGCTAAAGGGCAAAATATCAATTTTTTTAAGCGGTTTATAGGTAATATTAAGCAGAATGGTTTTGTAATTACTGATAATATGGAGTTTCATGGTTTAGTGGCAAAAGATGAAAATGAGATTAAGAGTAGGAACTTGAGAGGATTAGTTAGAAAAATAAAAGATTATATTGTATTTTTAAATGATAGTTTGGATTATGAGACTAGTTATTATTCTATAGGTGATGGTTTGGCAGTGACAAGAAAGAAAAATAAAAACTAGGAATATATTATTTACTTTAGGTGTTTAGTTGTAAATTAGACACCTTTTTCTATGAAATAATTACTTTGATTTTTTAAATTAAATACTCTATAATAATGATAGGGTGATAGTGTGAAGAAATTAAATAATAAGGGTTTTGCTATTACAGTCATGTTATATTCTGTTTTAGGGATAATAGTCATGACTTTAATGTTAATACTAACTACTATGTCTGGGATGAGAAAGAATAATACTACTTTAATTAATCATATTAAAGTAGGGTTAAATAAATTGGAAGAAAAAGAAATACCTGTAGCTAATTATAGTTATACTGGTAATTATCAAACTTATGTAGCGCCAGTTGCCGGTTATTATAAT
>JAVWCU010000049.1:0-6305 GCA_036648855.1 Bacilli bacterium | reverse complement strand
CACTTGTTGGATAGTTATTTTACCTTGGTTTTATAGAGTTTGGTGTAGTTTCATAACACAAACACATTCCACATGACTAGTATTAGGGAACATATCCACCGGCTTTATTTTAAGAACTTGATAATACTCCTTCAACTGATTAATATCTCTAGCTAAGGTAACAGGATCACAGGAAATATATACTATTGTTAAAGGTTTTAACTTCTTAATAACATCTGTTACTTCTTTTTTTAACCCTGCTCTTGGAGGGTCTACTATTAAGAAATCATAATTTTTAAAACTCTCTATCTTATCTTCTACTTTACCTAAATAAAAAGTTATATTCTCTATTTTATTTAATTCTTTATTTTTATTAGCATTTATAATAGAAGAATTTTCTACTTCTACCCCTACTACTTCATTAACATAAGATGAAATAAGAATCCCAATTGTTCCAGTTCCACAATATAAATCAAGAACTTTTTTTGGCTTAATATCTTTAACCATATCAATCACTATTTCATATAACTGTTCAGTCTGATAACGATTAACTTGATAAAAAGACGGGTTAGAGATTAAAAACTTCTTGTTGAATAAAGTATCTATTATATAATTAGTTCCCTTAATAAGTTCTTTGTTAGCAATAATTCCTACTACTTTAAAAGCACTTAGTTCTTTACAGAATAGTTCCTTGTTAAGTTCACCTGTTAAAGAAATTAACATTTCACCATTTTTATTTTCTCTAATCATTATGTCATTAAATGGTTTGTTTTCTGCTAAATACTTATTTATTTTAATAATTAAGGCATTCATTTCATCTGGCAGTAATAGACACTCATCAACTTGATAACTAATATTTGTCTTATCTTGATAAAAGCATAGTTTTCTATTATTAACATGAAAAACTACTTTATTTCGGTAATTCCATTCTTTACTACTAACTATCTTTTCTATATCTCCCTCATAATTAGCAAACTTTTTTAAGATTTCTCGGACTTTTTCTTCTTTAAAAGAAAGTTGAGCTAAATAGTTTTGATGCTGTAAAGAACAACCTCCACATACACCATAACCCTTACATCTCGGCATTACTCTTTCACTAGATGCTTCTTTTATTTCTTTAACCTCTGAGAATATCATTCCCTTCTTTTTACCTGTTATTAAAGCTAGTACTGTTTCTTTAGGTAAAGCTCCTTTAATAAAAATGATTTGCTGATTTTCTTTAGCTATACCAAAACCATAATGATCTTGACTAATTACTTTAAATAGATAAGATTCTCCTATATTATACATATTATTTAACTTTACCTAATGCAGTATTTAAAATTCTTTGATATATAGTTTCTTCATTAATACTAATCTCTTTGTTCTTATCTATCCACTTTAGTCCTATTTTTAAATAATTATTCATTTTATTTATCTCCCCTTTACTTAAATCCAACTAAGATAATATTAGTATAACATTATTTTTATCATTATGTCCTAACTAAAAAAAAAGACTAACTGAAGTACTAAGTAAGTGCAAAATATTTTATTCTTTTAAAATTAAATACCTTATAATACCCCTTCATTTACTCTCTTTCTTATATAAACATAAGGCTCTATATTTACATCAGACGCCACTAATTCATCAAAGTTCTCCTCTTTAGCTAGTTTTAGAATAGGACTAATATCTGATTTTAAATCATTTATTCTTAACTGTAAACCTATAACCCGGTTATTAGCACTAGTCCTTTTTAAAATATAACTAGCATCAATTACTTCCCCTAAAAATTCACCTGGAGCAGTAATCTTAACTCTCTCCCTATAACTAGGATGATATATATTTAAATTTTTAATATTGGGATTAGATGGTTCTATAACCTTAGTTATCACTTGTCCATCTGTCATAATTGATTCTACAATATGTGTATTCTTATAATCTCCAGATAATAATCTTACTTCTTTACCTGCCTTTAAAGGTATAATTATTAAATTAGAAAAACAATAGTCTAGTACTAATCTTTGTTCTAAAACATATCTTTCTGCTAGCTCACTGATTAAAGCTTGACTAGTTTTAATAGTAACAGAATCAGATGATTTTGTGTCCTGCCATAATTCTGCATAAGCCGGTATTTCATATATTCTACTAAGAAAAGCTCCTAAAGGTAAACAATTAGTTTTAGAAATTGAGTATTTCTTTAACTCAGTTTGTAACTTAATAATTAAATTAACATTACTTATATTTTCTACTTTTTCCATCCCGCATCTCCTTGTTAATGCCTCTTATTATAGCATATAATTAAATATTTCCGAACTAAAAAGTATGATTTTACGACTATTTAACCATACTAAGATTAGAAACTTGGTGAAATATGGATGAATTAGAAGAAAAACTTAAAATTGATACAGGTAACAGCTCAGACTTTATCTATAAAAAGATTATCATTAAAGGTACCAATATCATGCTAGTATTTAATGATGTTTTAACAAGTAGCGAGAATATAAATCAGTTTATTTTAAAGAATATAGCTACAACAATTGATGATAATCTTCCTATTAACACTTCTATTTATAATAGACTTTTTAATACTTTACCAGGAAATAATATTAAGAAGATAAATACTTATCCAGATCTCTTAGATAGTTTATATAATGGTTACGCTATTCTCATAATTGATAAAGATAATATAATGGCTATAGAAGTTAGAGCTTCTTTAGATAGAGGGATACCTGATGCTACTAGTGAACAGTCTATTCAAGGTCCAAAAGATGCTTTTACAGAGAACTTTAATAAAAATTTAGGACTAATTAGAAAAAGATTAAAAAGTGATAAACTTTGGCTAGATGACTTTAATATAGGATCTATTTCTAAAACCAAAGTGGGAATACTCTATATAAAAAATATTGCTGAAGATAAATTAATCAAAGAAGTAACTGATAAACTAAATAAAATCAATATAGATGGTATTATTGATAGTGGTTATATTAAAGAAATGATTTCTAATGACAAGCAAAACTTCTTTCCTACTATTATGGCCACTGAAAGACCAGATCAAGTTAGTATGGCTCTTCTAGAGGGTAAAATAGCTATAATAGTAGATAATAGTCCTTATGTTTTAATTATACCTTGTTTTTTAATTGATCTCTTTCATACTGCTGATGATTACTATCAAAAACAGGTTAATATTTCTTTTATTAGAATTATCCGTTTACTAGCTTTTATTATTGCTATTTTTGTTCCAGCCTATTATATTGCAGTTACTACTCATAATCATGATGCATTATCCTTAGACCTCTTAATTAACTTTGCTGCTCAAAGAGAAATGGTTCCTTTTCCAGCTTTAGTTGAAGCCTTACTTATGAGTATTACTTTTGAAATATTAAGGGAAAGTGATACTAGGATGCCTTCTAGTATGGGAACTGCTGTATCTATATTAGGAGGTTTAGTCTTAGGTGATGCTGCTGTAAGTGCCGGAATAGTGTCCCCTATTATGATTATAGTTATTGCAATATCTGCTATCTCAGGGCTATTATTTTCAGAGGTAGAACTTATTTCTGCTATTAGGTGGTGGCGGTTTATTCTCATGTTCCTAGCTACTATTCTAGGTATCTATGGAGTCTTTATTGGTACCCTCCTTTTAATTAGTAAATTAGCTAGCCTAAAGTCCTTTGGCAAACCTTATTTAACCCCCTTTGCACCATATCTAAAGTCTGAACAACAAGATGCTTTAATTAAATATAATAAGACTAAAAAGAAATACCGAAATCCTTATCTTACTAAAACTAATTTAGTTAGAGGTGATAATTATCAAGAAGATTAATTACTTAATTATACTTATCTTTTTTTCACTTATATCAACTGGCTGTATTAGTTATACAGAACTTAATGAATTAGGTATTATAAGTGCCATAGGAATTGATGTAGAAGCTGATAAATTCTTATTATCTACTAATTTTATTATACCCAAAAAAGAACAAGGAGAATCTTCTTATTCTACCAAAACTATAACAAGTACTGGTAAATCAATTGATGAAGCTCTAAATAATATTTATTTGTCTTCTAATAAAAAAATTTACTTATCTCATCTTAACTTTGTTGCTATAAGTGAAGCTGTTGCGAAAGAACACTTAGAAGAAACTTATACCTTTTTCTTGGAAAATGCAGAAGCTCGTAATGCCTTCCCTATTATTTTAATAAAAGATTCTACCCCATTAAAACTATTAGAAATAACTGATAAGCCTGATAATATTACTAACTTATTAGAAACTAATGAAGAAAAGCATGGAACTACAATGTTTATTAGTATGGAGGACTTTGTTAAAAGACTATTAAATGGTAATGCTGTATTACCAAGTATTACCGTTAAAAGCATCCCTGAAGTTACTGATTTAGCAATCATTAAGAATAATAAATTACAAGATTATCTCAGTGAAACTTCTAGTAATGCCTACTTATTCTTAACTAATAAAATTAAGGAAATGAATTTAACTATTAAAAATAAAGATAAAAATATAGAATTAAAAGTAGAAGAAAATGAAACTATAATATCTAATAAAAAAAATAAAATATTTATAGAAATAAAAAGTAAAATAAGTAGTTCCCTTGATCAAGATAATAAAAAGATATCATTACTATATGAAGAAGAAATAAAAAAAAGAATTATCAATTTATTAGATAAAACAAAGGCAGATAATTTAGATATTTTACAGTTTAGTAATTATATTAAAAAAAATGATTATCCGTATTACAAAAAAAACAAGTCTAACTTATTTAAAAATTTAATTTATGAAATTAGTTTTAAAATAGAAGTTTTAGAAGATAAAGCTAAAACTAAGAGGAAACCAGATTATGAATAAAGAAATGATATCTGCTAGACAAGTATCTGTATTAAGCTTCTTTTTAATTAGATCGTTGTTTTTATTATTTGGAATAACTTCTTTATTTGTTATGGCAAAAAATGATATTTTGATTGTCATACCCATTGGTACAATATTAGGTTTAATTCCTTTATTATTATATAATTATATAAACAATAAATTAAAAGGTGATAATATCTATTTAAAAATAAAAAAGATATTTAATAAACCCCTAGGATTAATAATAAATATTACAATAATTATATTATTACTACTATTAGGCAGTTATTTATTATTAACTATTACTTCCTATATTAGTTATAGTTTAGTACCTAAAATTAGTTTATTAGCTATTAGTTTAGCTTTTTTACTATTAGCTTTAAATATTAGTTATAAAGGGATAGAGACAATTGCTAGAACCAGTGAAATACTGTTATTTATCTTTATCTTATTATTTAGTATATCTTTAATTGGATTAGGAGGATTCATCTCTTTAAATAACATTAGGCCTTTACTCAGCACTAATATCACTAGTATTATAAATGCTAGCTTAGTTTACGCTGGACTATCAACTGCTCCTTTATTTTTATTAAGTGTTATTCCTAAAGCAAGTATCGTAGACACTAATAATTATACTAAGAGAAAAATAATTACTTATTTAATTACTTCTCTAATAATATGGATATTCTGTTTTTTAACTCTAAGTATTTTAGGGGACAATCTAACTCTTTCATACTCTTATCCCACTACTCTAATATTAAAAAAAGTTAGATTTTTAAAAATAATAGAACGCTTAGAAGGAATTCTATCTATTCACTGGTTATTTGATTTAATTTTATTAATGTCTCTTCTTTTGCTTAATCTAAAGGAAGGAATAAAAGTAGTATTTAATTTAAATAAAGTTAAAGATATTAAAAAGAGTTTAATTTTAATAGGAGTATTTCTGTTCTTAGGAAGTAATTATATTAAACACCAAATGAGTTATTATATTATTATGTTAGGTATATTAGGGGGAATTATTCCTTTAATTATAGGGATAAAATTAAGAAAAGATAAGTCTTAAACAAACTTATCTTTCAATGGAATTAGACAAAGGAATACTTTTAGTAGTAGATGCAGACTTTGGCGTATAATTAATTAAATTTTGTTTCTTCAAACTACTATATAAAGTAGGAGCCCCAATAAAGCCAAAGAAAGAAACCCAAATAGAGTCAATTAAAGTAACTTCAAAAAAGTACATAGTAAAAGGTATTCCCATTAAGAAAGAAAATAGTAAATTAAGAAGCCATATTTGATACTTTTTATTAAATATTGGTAGCATCTTTAATTTCTGAACTAAGGCCATTTCAAAGACTGAGAAAGTTATTCCCATCATTAATAGGTCCATTAATCTATGTGTTATAATCACTTCCATATTAACACTCCTTTAACTATATTAAGATATATACTCAATATAAGTTATGAAGGAATAGAAGAATATGTGATAGTAA
>JAVWCU010000048.1:0-6435 GCA_036648855.1 Bacilli bacterium | reverse complement strand
GAAATCGATTTCTATTATTAAGTCGAATAGTTCGACTTTTTCACTTAATGGGGCGGAATATGGGGATCGAACCCATGCATACCAGTGCCACAAACTGGCGTGTTAACCACTTCACCAATACCGCCATTTAAAAGACATACTTATCTTACCAAAAAACCTCTAGTTTAGCAAGCATTTTGGATAATAAATTACCTATGACCTTGTCATTATTGCATATTCTTGATATTTTAATTGAAATTGACTTTATAACATCTCACTTGCTAGTTGTATTTCACTTAGTCAAGTACTATACTAATATCATACAAGAAGAAAATGCAACTTTGTAATTGGTTTAAAGGAGGAAATAAACAATGTCAAAAATTATTATTAAGTACAAAAAAACCATTATGATTGCCTTTTTATTGATTACTGCTCTATGTATATTTACAACTCAATATTCTAAAGTCAATTATAATATGGCTGATTATCTACCAGAAAAAGCATCTTCAACTATTGCAATGGAACTCTTAGAAAAAGAATTTCATGATGAAATGCCTAATGCTCGTGTTATGGTGAACAATGTAACCATTGAACAAGCTCTAGAATACAAAATGAAGATAGCTAATATTGAAGGTGTTAGTAATATTCAGTGGTTAGATGATGTTGTAGACTTAACCAAACTTGCTAATTCTGATATAAAAAGTGACCCATCTTTACTAGAAACCTACTATAAAGATGGTAGTGCTCTATTCAATATAACCATTGAAAAAGGATGCGATGAAAAAGTAGCTGATGCTATTAACACCATTATTGGTAATAACAATTCCTCAGCAGGAACCGCAATCAACATGGCTACTACTCAGAGGATGTCCCAAAGTGAAGTTTTAAATGCTTTTTTCATATTAATACCCCTTATTTTAATAATATTAGTACTTACTACTTCATCATGGTTAGAGCCCTTGTTATTCCTTGCAACAATCGGCATTGCTGTTATTCTAAATATGGGAACAAACTTTATAATGGGTGGTGATATATCATTTGTAACACAATCAATTGCCCCTATTTTACAATTTGCTGTGTCCTTAGATTATGCTATCTTCTTACTTCATAGTTTTAGTACAGAAAGAAAGAAAACAACTGATATCAATATTGCCATGAAGCAAGCTATGAAAAATTCTTTCCCAATAGTTTTAGCTAGCGCCATTACTACCATTGTAGGATTTCTAGCTTTACTATTTATGCGTTTTGAAATAGGTGCAAATCTAGGAATCATTCTTGTTAAGGGAATAGTCCTAAGTTTCATCTGCGTCATGGTATTATTACCAACAATAACTCTATGTTCATGCAAATTAATTGATAAAATGAAACATAAAAGTTTTATACCAGACTTTAAAAAAACTGGAAACATTCTTTTAAAAATAAGAATTCCCTTCTTAATTATTGCTTTATTACTAGCATTACCTTGTTTCATTGCACAAACTAAAACAAACTTTACATATGGTACAACAAGTATTGCCGAAAGCAGCAAAGCTGGAGTTGATGCATTAAAGATTGAAGAAAAATTTGGCAAAGAAAACATTCTAGTTATTCTAGTACCAAAAGGTGAACTTCAAAAAGAATTAAATATTAGTATGGAATTAATGAAAACAAAACATATTACAAAAGTTTTATCATTTCCAATTATGGCAAGTATTCAAATGCCAATAGAAAATCAAATGGAAGTTTTAAATAAACAATTCTATTCTGAAAATTATGGTCGCTTAATTATTTATACTGATGTTAAAGAAGAAGGAACCGAAACCTTTAATTTAATTAAAGATATCAAAAATATTGTAAATAAAGAATATAGTAAATCATATATTACCGGAGAAAGCATGGTCCTATATGATATGAAAAATATTGTAGCTAAAGACATTAACATTGTTAATTTAATTGCTATTATTGGAATATTAATTGTCCTACTAATTAATTTTAAATCATTGTTTATTCCAATTATTCTAGTCTTTGTAATAGAAACAGCAATATGGATTAACTTAGCTATAACATACTTTATGGGTAACTCACTTAGCTTTGTTGGATACTTAATTATTAGTACTGTACAATTAGGTGCTACTGTTGATTATGCTATATTATTTACTGAAAAATACTTGCAAAATAGAAATAGTCAATCTAAACTAGAAGCCATTAAGACAACTATAAATAGTAATCTAGTACCTATATCCATTTCTGCCTTTCTACTCTCACTAGCAGGATTCTGTTTGAATTTCACATCAAGTAATCCCGTAGTAAAAGAACTAGGAATCTTATTAGGACGAGGAACTTTATTATCATTTGCTATGGTAATATTTGTATTACCTGCACTTCTAATTATTTTTGATAAATGGATTAAAAAATCAAAATTACAAATAACTAACATTAAAAAAGACCCCGTCATAAAAAATGCCAAAACAAAATCAACTTCTGACAAGAAAAAATCTCAACCAAAAGAATCTAACAAATCAAAAAAATAATATCATCAAAATATTAAAGCTATGATAAACTCATAGCTTTTTCTTATTCTATATTAATTATCCTCATCATTATCAAAAGATAATATCCTTTTAATATCCTTCTCAGTCAAATTACTAAGCATATTCCTATCCCTATCTTTTCCTTCAATTAAAGCATCACTTAATATTTTCTTTTTTTCCTGTAATTCTAATATCCTTTCTTCAATAGTCCCCTTACAAATTAATCTTACTACTTCAACTGTATTCTTTTGACCAATCCTATGAGTCCTATCTGTGGCTTGATTTTCAACCTGAGGATTCCACCACAAATCAAGGTGAATAACAACATCAGCACTAGTTAAATTCAACCCCGTTCCTCCAGCTTTTAACATAATTAAAAAAACATTTGTATTATCCCTATTAAATTTATTTACTAATTCCATCCTCTTCTGGCTAGAAACAGAGCCATCTATTACATAACTAGTTACATTTTTTTTATCAAGTTCTACCTTCACTAATTCTAAAGCCGTTCTATAACTAGTAAATATTAAAATCTTATGACCGTTATCTATTATTTCATTAACTAAAGATACTAAATTATCAATTTTAACACTGCCACCTTTATAATTCTCAAAAATAATTCTTGGATCAATACAAATTTGTCTTAATTTAGTTAATAACTGTAATATTTTAAATCTAGCTTTATTAAATCCTTCAGAATTCATTATTTCATCCATTTCTTTTTTTGTTTTCTCTAGCTGTGCTAAATATAATTTCTTCTGATCAGGATATAAATCTAAAAACACATTATTTTCTATTTTATCAGGTAATTCTTTCATAACATCCTTTTTCTTTCTTCTAAGAATAAAAGGCGCTATCTGCTTATTAAGATTATCTAACTTCTTTAAGTTATCTTCTTCTACCGTTTTAATATTATATTTTTTTTGAAAATTTAATGCACTAGTTAAATACCCTGGCATAATAAAATCAAAAATACTCCATAATTCAAGTACACTATTTTCTAGTGGTGTCCCGGTTAAAGCTAACTTAGTAACTGCATGCAACTCTTTTACTGTTTTAGTAACCATGGTATTAGGATTCTTAATATTCTGTGCTTCATCAATTGCAATCAATTCAAAATTCATAGTTAAATACTTTTCTCTATCCTGCCTAGTCAAACCATAAGTTGTAATAAAAACACTAGTGTCATTATCATTTTCTAAATCTGTTATCCTTTTAGCCTTCTGTTCAGCAAATACTTTATATTTTATTTCTTTGCCAAATTTATCAAACTCATTTTTCCAATTATAAATTAAAGATGTAGGAGCAATAATTAAAATCTTAGCATTACTTTTTTCCTTTAAAATAAGTTTTATTAAATAAATAAGCTGAATTGATTTACCTAACCCCATCTCATCTGCTAAAATTCCACCAAATCCACATTTATAAATATTATATAACCACTTAATACCAGTAAGTTGATAGTCTCTAAGTATCTTAGTATCATCTAGAGAAAAAGTAATATTAACTTGCTTATACATATTAAAATCAGTAATTAACTTATTAAATAAATTATTAGTCTCAATAATATCATATTTAGAAGATTTTAAGCTGTCCAAATAAATAGCCCTATATTTAGGAAATACTCCCTCTCCATTTTTTATATCCTTATTGGATAGTTCCATATCTTGAATTAAATTACTTAACTGAGTTAAATTATCATTATCATAAGTATTTATTAAATCACCATTTTTTAAATGATAATACTTTTTCTTCTGTTTCATACTATCTAAAATATTTACTAATTCTTCACTTTTAATATTTCCTAAATCAAAATGATAACTCATGATATTATCCTGACCTATTGAAAAATTAGACTTAATATTTGTTTTATTAATAATATTAGTATCCTTTAACTTTTCTGAAGTGAATACCTCGTATTTTACCGCCAATTCATCTAATCCAAATTCTAAAAATTCTACTATCTCATCAGTATTACTTAATAATAGTTTCTTTTTATCCACTTCAAAATGATAATTAATTAAATCCGCAATAACTTCCTCTTCCACTTCTATATCCCTAACAAGATTAGTATCATGATCAAAGTAAGAAATGTTATTATCATTATATTCAAATTTAATATCACATTCTATTCTATTAAACTTAAGATCAAAATAAATTTTTGTAATTGGTTTACTTCCAATAATTATATTGTCTATTTTTTCATCTATCTTAATGGTATCTTTTACAACTCCTAATAATCCACCCGTAAATGAAGGCAAATCTTCTTCTTTAAAAACTACACTCATTAATTTATAACTATCCATTAATTGTAGTATTTTACCTACTTTTTCTGGTAAATGATATATTTCCTTATCCTTTAAAATATAAGAAAAGCTATCAACTAAGGCTTTAATATTATCTTTATCTTCTATGATAAATTCATAGGAGTCATCATTTTTGATAAGCTTGGTTACTAACGGATTATCATTGCTAATCCCTTTTACCAATCCCACACCCTGAACCATAAAATCACGATTCTTAAGAATATCTAAAAATACCTCTATTTCATCATTTTCTAATCTAAATATCTCTGAATTACTATAATTATATCTTTGATATCTTCTTGCTATATATTTTATTAATTCTTCATCTTCGTTAGAAAAATAAGAACCCTCTGGATCGTAAACAAAGTCTTTTCCAAATATAATATTAATCTTCCTATTTGTATATGCTACTACAAATTTATATAATTTTTGATTTAGAGAATACATTTTATTTTCTCCAATAGAAAATTTTAGTAAAAGATAATGACCATGGTAACTTGAACCAAATTCCACATTAACTGCTAACTTTATTAGCTTTTTAACCTTAACTAGTTTAGTATCATTATAAAAACCAGATAATAGTTGCTTAGAAGTAATAAACTTTCTCTCTTCATTATTGATATTAAAAAGTTCCTTTTTGTAATTAATTAAACAAGCCGCAACATGCTTACAAGCTCCCCTTAATTTAAATTGTTCACAATCACATTCAGAACCTATGATTTTATTATTAAAGACATCAATTTGTACTGTATACCCTCTAAAATACGACTCTGACTCCACATTAAAACTATGAACAACTCTACCCGTCATTACTTTGCTACCTAGATACTCTATAAAATCAGGTTCATAACTTTTTCCCTTATAGTAATTATTAGAACCTTCCGCTTTAATTATTTCAATATCTTCTAAATCCATATAATCCCCCATTTACCATAGGTTATATTATATATGATTATTAGTATCATTACAACCTCTTAACCAATTACTCTTGCCAACTAAGATAATATTAATAGATTACTTACATTATATAAATAATTTGATTTTTCATAATAAACTGATTCTTATATTTAATTTATGTTAAATGCTAAATAATTAGATTTAATACCATTCAACACATAAATCTAAAACTTTAGAAGTTTCATGCAAAGGAAAAGACTATTTTCTAGTCTTTCTCTGCCTCTACTGCGTAAATTTCCCTGGCTAAGTACTTGAGATAGATTTGTCTGAAAAAGTTATTTATCTTTCGAAGCACCAACATCACCTTCATCTAGAATATACACCTTTCTGTTTTTTCTACCAATAGCTGTAATACTATTAATAGAATTATCAGTATAAGAATTAGGTTTATTCTTTATTCTTTCATTGCAATCTAAACTTTTTCGGTCAGAGATTTATCTGGCTTCTTTTTCTTCGAAATTATTTTATATTTATCGGCATCATCTCGCAAAAAAGTTACAAGAGAAATGTAATTAAAAAACTGTTATTGGAAATAGCAAGCAGTCTTTATACCATGCTATTTACAAAAAAGAACAACAAAGTAAAAACTTTATAGTAGACTTTTCTTCTTCAAAATTAAAAATGGAAGAAATGACTGAAAATGTAAATAAATTATATAAAAGGAAAAATATACTTTTTTTAAA
>JAVWCU010000047.1:0-6760 GCA_036648855.1 Bacilli bacterium | reverse complement strand
TGAATTTGTCATTTCTTAAAGATCTTGATATTACTTGCACCTTGCTTGATACGCTATCGAGGGGTTGATTGTTAGCAAGATCACCAATCACGTCTTCAATCAGTTTTTTGATGTTAATCATATTTTAGTTGGTTTTTTGCATAAAAGTTGCTGATACATTTGGAAATAGCCAAAGATTAGTATATCTTTGCATCGTTCAACCTACCATATTAGGAGGAAGGAATTTCGAAGCTCGATGACCCAAGAAGGTCACCGAACTTTGCGTTTTAATATATATCTGGTAATTTATTCTTCATCTTTTTCGATATAGATTTCTCTCCGTAACTCTCATTTAGGTAGTAAGCCGAAATGATATAGTACAATGAAATACCTTCTTGCCTAGGCTCAAGAATTATCACGTACTTTTGAGCTTGGTCAAATAAATATGTTCGAATAACATCCTTTCCGTCTTTTCTGTCAGTAAAACTAAACACATCTATTTTGCTATTGTTTTCTACGTGATGCTTAAACCTTAGAATCTTTACTTATCACTTTTCCATTTTGTAACTCTTCTTTTTCTAATGGTACTTCTGATTTTTCTATTTCTAATAATATACCAATACTTAATACTAGATTTTTAGTGTAGATTGTATAAAAAATATAATGTTATTTTAACTAAAGTAGATAATACTTTATCTCCTCATTATCATATAGTTATTAAAGACAAAGTTTTTTATCTTTCTATAATATCGCATCAACATCTTTTTTCAGATATAGCGCTTATTCATTCTAGATAATTAAAAAGATATATTTGTAATATGATTAATGTTATATCTCTTTCAGAAGCGAAAGAAAAATTTGTTTTTGTATATGATTGTAATAAAAAAGAAATTAGACAGCGTATAGTCCGCATTAAAAGACAGATTAATAGTTTATAATATTTTATATTACAAATCTTAAAATTTTAATTAAATTATTATATTATGAAAATATATAGAAGTTATAATGAATTATATTTAGGTACTTTACAATTAGGTGATATTTTAGAATTTATAGTAGATAAGAGATGTTATTGTTATATAGTAACAGAAGATCATTTAAAAAATTTAGATATTTATGGAAATAGCGTTGAAATATTTTGTGCATTAGATATACATAATATTATTGATTTTTGTCAAGTCTCTTTTGGGTATTTATCGACCTCTTCTTTTAAAACTAAAGATTGTGATTATAAGGCATTAACTAAACTAGCTTTAGCATTATTTAAAAAATGTTATGAGAAGTCAAATATTGAAAATAATACAAAAATGAAATCTACAGACTTTGATTATAACTTAATTGATATTAGACAAAGTAAAATTCTAAATACTATTGATTCTAAGATTAATAAAGTTAGGGGAGAATTATGTCTTACTGAGAAAGAATCTTACGAAGCAGTTATTAATCTTTATGAAATGGATAATGTTGAAGAATGTAGTAGATTTATTAATAAATATTTAAATGCCAAAAGAGAACAAGAAAAATGGGAACATATTTTACATAATTTAAATGAGCTTAAATCAAAACTATGTAGATAGTTTTTATTAAAAATAATTTTTCATTAATTTTATTATTATATTAGCCGAAGTTATAAAATAGTTTTCCATTAAATCTCCTAAGATATAGAAAGATATTCTTACTAAATTGGATGAAGCTTTTAATATTATTTATACTGAAGTTAGTACTTGGGATTTATTTATTAAGAATCTCAAGAATTTTAAAGCTCCAATTTCTGATACAAAAGCTGTATGGTTAGAAACTTATAGCGCTTGTTTATAAAAAATAGAGTTTAACAATATAAAAAATTATATGAATATAAAATATCAACTCATTTCAAAAAATTATACGTAATAAATATCTTACTTATGTAACTTCTGGATGTAGAAAATCAGGATATTTAAGATTTGATGCGCCATCACATATTTATAAACATAAAAATGAATCTCTTTATAAGACTCCTAGAGGATGGTTTCTTTCATTTTTAGAAACAATTAAAAATATAGAAGGGCCAGATACTTTTATGTTAGTAACTGGATAAATTTCAATTACGACTGTTCAAAAGTGGTTTAATGAATGTAATATTAATTATAATACAGGATGGTAAACCTCCTTATTTATTTAAATCATATTTAATGAATTCATAGCGAGAACCTTTAGGGCTATCTTGTCGTAATCGAACCATTAACACAGCGCAGATTGGCATAACGCTTTAACTCTAATATCCATCTATCTACACATAAGCTTAATGGCTAAGTTGTGAATATAAATTTTCATCCCAAGTTGAATTTTATTCTAAATCGGATAGTTTATAGAGAAGTCGCTGTGAAATGATTAGGTGATACCCTCTATTAATAAAATAGTTTTCTCACACTGTAGTCATCTACAGTATAATACATATTTTTTGAAAAAATAAATACTAGTTTTATTAATTTTAAGAAATATGTGAGTATTGAACCTAGAGGTATCACCTTGCGTATAGGAATCTTCCTCCTATATGTAACCTATCAAAGCGATGTGTTAAGAAGTGAGGAAGAAAAAGTATAGGTGCTCACGTTAATCGGTAAAAGGCGGTTTCGCCTCTCCATAAGAGTTACAGCCTTTTAAAGAAAATTTAATTATATTACTTATAATATATATAAATACTTAAAATTATGATATATTTAATTATTGTTTTAATGTTAATAATTATTTTCACTATGTATAGTGCAGATAAGTCATCAAAGGTTAATGAATATTTTCCTTATATATTTGTTATAGCAGGATATACTTTATTGCTAACAATCTATCTTTATAGTGAGTCTGATATGGTTGCTAATAAAGTTCTTAAAAAGTATGAAATGGGAAACTACCAAAAAAAGTATACTATCATAGGAGAAGATTCTACTTATAAGTGGATAAGTAAGCCATTATCAAAATAAAATTATTTAATATGAAAAACGAGAATAATCAATATCGTCAAGATTTATATAATCTCAATATAACTTATAAAAGATATTATAATTCTGTTATTAATAATAATTTTAGTCAACTGATGATGCTTCGTATTTGGGCATATAGGAGATTATCAGAAATATGGAAATTTTATAAAATAGATACATTTTCAGAAGAGGATAAATCTTATTGGGATACAGTTTACTATTCAATTTTATAACTATCTAACGATTGTTAGTTTTTATAGTAGTAGCCTATTAAAATATAGTGGATTAGCGATGCTGTATTCATATACTAAAGCTACTGTTTTATAAACCAGTTAAGCCTCTTAATAATGCTCAAATATACTGGTAAGATACTATTGTGTGGGAAAGTAGAGAAATATCTCTGCCCTAATATACAAGGGAAACACGCTCCTACTAGGCCAGTAGGTTTCTTAAATATGAAAAGTAAAACAGGTATATAGTAGTATCGCTTTTAAACTCTAGAGTAAACAGAGAGTATAAATAAAGGTTGCTTCGATTAACAGAAATTATAAATAGTTATTTAAGTATGATTTGTACTATAACTAATAGCGACTAAACATGAGAATAGACATGCTATTTATCAAAAGTTTCCTAAATAAAGATATTAGGTATTCGATGGTATATGATAACATTAAGATAATTGCTTAATAATAACATTATCGAAGTCTTAGGAGCTATAGGTAGTAGAGCGACACTACAACTCTTGTCAAACAAATAATAATAACTTATATGATACTTGGACAAATACTACTAATATTAGGTGTATTTCTGACAATCTTTATTATGATAGCCTATCCTCTTATTAGATATGAAGTAACAGACTATAAAGATAAGCCTATATTAATAACTCTTTTATTTACAATTATGCTAATAATAATCGGGATAATTTTAACTTAGCGTTAGATTTTATGACACAATATAAATCTTTCCAAGAACTTATTAATGCCCAAATTAATCACTTACTGGCTATAAAAGATAAACCATACTTAATTACTGAAGAATATACTTATACTAGTCATGAGATTGTTAAAATATTATCTAGAGTAAATCTTACTAAGAAAAAGAAATAAATACAAGAACATCTTTTTGAAATTGTAAGAGAAATACAACAAGATCTTATTAATAGAAAAAAAATATCTCTTTATAAAGAATAATAGATTATGGGAAAACTATATGATAGACTGCAAAAACAATTAGAATTTAAGGAATATAAGAAAGCTGCCGAAGATTGTCTCAATATATATGAAAAACTTAAGGAAATTAGTGCGAGTCAGGTTTGGGGCAGTGAATGGGATATTTTAAAAAATGTTTCTGGAGAGATAGGAGAAAGACCAAATACCACCATAGCATATAAGCCTAGTCAAATAGGATATATATTTTTGAAAGATGTCGAACTAACTAAAGAATCATAATATTAGCTTTTAGGTTTAAGTAAAAAACTAAGTAAATATCTTCGGTGTAATTTCAGTAATGAGTTCAGGCTCTCTCTCACTTTAATAAAAAGAGAATCGTGGTTTTTGAAGCAGCGCGTAGAAGATTACTTGCATATTTGAGAGCTATGATAGGATACAAGTTCTTAGAACAAGGTTCTATTATTTTTAAAGATATTAATTAATATTAATTAAAAATGAATACAACTAGAATAATAGATAAGGTTCTTTAAAAAATATTCCAAGAAAAATATAATATTAATACTATAGAATATTGGTTTTATCGTTTATATATAATAAGATTATAGTTCTTTGAAACTTTTGGTATATTTTCTAAGAAAAATATATTATTAAATATAAGACAAATTGATATAATCCATTAACTTATATAGTTGCTTTTTACTATATTATTATATATTCCTAAATTAGTGTACGAAATTTTAAATTTCAATAATAAGTATAAAACTTTATAAGCATGGCTAAATTTGAATTAGGAAAGATATATTATCAAACAATCTGATTTAATAGGTAAACTCTCTTATATGCCTATAGAAGTAGTACAATTAATAGTCGATACCCAATTATAACAGACAGTGCACGCGGATGTAACCGTTTTTCAAAATAATAAAAGAACGCCAGCAGTAAGTAAAGAATTTGATTAGGAAAGCAATCCTAAAAATTCTCAATAATTTTGACGTGAAATTATTATTTATGCTAAATATAATGTGTTTTTTAAAAAATATCCTAAACAAAAAGTGATTAATACAAAAATATATTATAAAGGAAATCTTAATAGAGGATCTGAAATTATAAAAACTTTAGCAAATCTTGGAGGATATAATAAACACCTCATGGATGGAAAAAGTTCGGCCTTATATTATTATATTTCACGCGATAATATTATAGATTCATGTTGTAGTGCAGAATCTTCTAGTGTTTTTTTGGTTATTAAAACAGATATATACAGAAGCCTTTCTTCCAGAATTAATAGAAACAATAAATATAGGGAAAAAACTTATGATGTATCCGAGGAATTAAAAGAGGCTTTAAAAAATCTAAAAGAAGTAAAAAATAAATAAAATAATAATTATATTAATTTCAATATCTTTTTTATACTCTTCTTGTGCAGACAGTAAAACTTTTACTATTAATAATAAAGAGACAATTGTTCAGCCATATGGATGTATGAATAAAGAGGATAAAGTAGATAATATTAATTATCTGCTTTGTACTGGTAATATTATTTAGAGTATATTATTGTCAGGAACCATTATTGGCCCAGCGCTATTAACAGGGTTAGCTTTATGGGGACCAATTTCATATAAGCAAATAGATATTCAGTAACATAATTATAAATTAATTGTTACTAAAAAATAATAAATGATGCTGTAATGGTGGAATGGTATACACGAAACACTTAAAATGTTTTAATCTGTAAAGGTTATGTTGGTTCAAGTCCAACTTACAGTACTACGTGTGCATTAAAATAATATTTTATATGAATGAAGAACTAGTAATAGAAGAACAATTTATTAAAGATGTTTATTCACGATCTCTAGTTGATGAATTTATTGATGATAGTATTTTAGAAGTTCTTAGTCCAAATAGTATTTTATAGAGACATAAACTTAAATATTATTTCTAAAGATATTATAAACTAAAAATTAAGATAAAAAAAATTTTGATATAGTCTTACTATTTTGTATCCTTAGTTATAGTATAATTCTATTATTGATAAACTTCGTATTAAGCTATAAACTAAAAATAATACGTTATATAATATTTTAAGTGGAATTATTTATAAATAGTACTTATTTTGTTTAAATTTTTTATCTATACGATATATTACGTTAAGTCAATTTTATTGACATCGGCGTTCCAATCTGATAATTTAATGGTCTGCTAGCCATTATTGTAAACAGAGATGCCTTAGCAGAGGCTGCCCATTTTATATTTCGCGGGCGGAGGATGTAATAACAATGAACTCCTCTAGATAAAAACAAAATACCTTTGGATCTCCTAGAAAAGAAAAAGGTACACTATTTATAGTGTTAGGGGATGATTGAAAGAAGAATTTGGTAAACTTACTTTATAATATATAAAGAAATAATAGGTTCGAGTCCTATTCAATCACATTATTAATTATAAAAAACAAAATTATGGAAACAAAATTAGATTCTTTTTTTGAGAAATGGCTCAAAGTGCGGGTTACGTACAATAGCCATGAAGAGGCATTGGCAGCGGTGCAACAGAACGGTGATGCTCTTCGGTTCGTCAAGGAGCAGACCGAGGCTATTTGCCTTGAGGCGGTGAAACAGAACGGTTACGCTCTTCGGTACGTCAAGGAGCAGACCG
>JAVWCU010000046.1:0-6944 GCA_036648855.1 Bacilli bacterium | reverse complement strand
ACTGTTATACCAATCAGTAGTAACAACATAATTATTGTTACTACTATCTTCTTACCATTATTACTTCTCTTATTCATACTTCTTACCTCTACTTTAATACCTTAATTATACTATAGTTTTAATTACTATTACAACCCCTATAATACACAAAAAAGGCATCAAGCCCTAATCCTTTTTACCTTATCAAAATAAGTAAAATAAATATATATTAGTATAAAGAATATTGCTTGGCTTAATAAAACCCCTAAAATATAATTAAAATATAAAACTAAATCAAAAGAAATAGAGAAAAGAAATACTGCCACAAAATAATCAATAGTTTCAACAATCAAAAAACTTATTATAATATTTAATGTACAATTCTTATTCTTTCTTTCTAACCATAATACTATAAATAAAGCCAAACTAAATAACAAAGAATGCCAGAAATAAACATTAGTATATGCTACATCATATATTAAACCAATTATTAAAGCTAATAAATATAACCTCTTTTTACTTATTTTAAAAGCACACCCTATAAATAATAAACCCAATATTACTAAAAAAAACTTTAACGGAAAAGAAAAAGGCAAATAAGATACATAGTTAGATAATAATCCTTCTATAAAAACCAATATAATTAAAACAAAATAAGTCATACTTCTCATTCACCTTTCTTTAGTACTCCCACATATCTAATATTATTAAAGTCCGGTATTGCTTTAACTCTAATTGTTTTACTAATTCCATAAGCATCATTCACAGTACTAGTAACCTCCCCTAATACTATCCCACTAGGAAATATTCCCCCTAGTCCACTTGTTGTAACTATACTCCCCTCCTTTATATCACTACTTGCCCCTATTCCAATTACTATATAAGAATTAGTCTTCCTATCATACTTATTTAAAACCCCATAATAACTATTCCCCTCTCCTTTTATAGCAACTGATACCTGATAATTATCCATTACTGAACTTAATAACTTTACCTCACTAAAATGCTTAGTACTTTTTACTATTTTCCCAATTATCCCTCCCCCTGTAATAACTGCCATATCTTTATATATTCCTTCCTGCTCCCCCTTATCAATTGTAAGTACTTCTAACCAGTAAGAAACATTCCTATTAATTGTCCTAGCATATATAACTGTAAACTCACTATAAAGATCCTTTATCTTAAGTAAATCTTTTAACTCTCCTAACTCAAACTCCCTCTCCTTACTTAGATTAAAATCTAAAAACTCCGCCTGTTTACTATCTCCCCCAACTCTTAATCCTAAAATAATAGAATTAACTAATTCCTTTATAGGTCTTTCTATAACCATCAAGTTTCTCTCTCTACTAGATATAAACATTACTACCCCTATTAAAATAACTACTATTATATAGACTAACTTCTTCCTTATTACCCTATTTTTCATTTAAATATTCCCATGTTCATAAAAACTATAATATCCCATATCACTTACTATTAAATGATCTATTACTGGTATTCCATTCATCTTACCTATTTCAACTAAAGACTCTGTCAACTTTAAATCTTCAACCGAAGGAGTTAAATCATTAGAAGGATGATTATGAATACATATAATGGCAGAAGCACTAGTCAAATAAGCCTCCTTAAATATCTCCCTAGGATGAACTATACTCCTATTAATAGTCCCTATAAACAATAACTTCCTTTCTATTAGTTCTCTCTTAGTATTTAAATACATACAAAAGAAATACTCCTGTTTCTTACCTCTAAATAAATAATTAGTAAGTTCCCATATCTTACTTGGATTATCCATTTTATCTTTAGACTTAATACTACTACTTAGAAATATCCTTTTACCTAATTCTACTACTACTAATAACTCCATAGCTTTTACTAACCCTATACCTTTTATTTGAGTTAAAGACTGAATACTTTGATTAGCTAAAGAAGTAATATCCCCTATTTCTTTAAGTAAATCTATAGCTACATACTTAACTGATATTCCCCTAGTACCAGTCTTTAATAAAATAGCTAATAACTCAGCATTAGATAAAGCACTAACACCACTAGTAATAAACCTTTCCCTTGGTCTTTCTTGACTAGGAATCATACTCATCATTAAATCCATAACTACCCCCTAATACATTATTACCAGTTAAGGGTACCAGTTACTTAATTAACTGTCTTAAACTCATTATATGATGCTAAAATAGCTTTTAAAATACTACTTATCTCTGAAATAGTATTAGAACTACTTAATAAGATATCATATTGAACTAGATTACTTAAAAAACCCTTATTCTTTTCTACTGCAGGTTTAATATAAATACTTATATTATTCTCTTGATAAAGATCTTTAATCTTTTTAGCATTATCCTTACTAGAAGTAATACCACTATAAACATAATACTTATTATCTTCTACCTGATATAAATAATCCGATAAGTTTTTAACATTAGCTTCCATACTCTCCTTACTAGAATAAACCCCCTGTTGTAAAAAATAAACTATGTTAACCTCTGAACCCGTTGTACTATCCTTAATATAATCCTTACAAAGTACCTTTCCACAAAAATATCCTAGTAAAATAGCGCCTATCATTGGAATAATAAATTTTATTTTCATTTCATCACCACTACTAGTATAAATAATAGAGTTGTCTTATTATGTCGAAATAAATCCAAACAAAAAAGAATTACTTTTCATAATTCTTTATCTATATATTATTTTGTTTTTATACTAATTAAATACTTATTAACAGCATTAGCCCAAGTCTTACTTCCCCCTGCATATTTATATTCCATCTTATTAGGAGTATTAAGTCCCACTTTATAATAGTTATTAGCTAAATTATCAATAAATCCTTTAATACCTTCATCTATTGTAGAATATCTCTTATAAGCTCCTCTACCACAACTAGGAGTTCCTTTTTGACCTCCCACATTATTACAAGCTCTAACTAAAGTACTACAAGTCCATTTACATCCCGTTTCTTGTAACATAATTGCCACTGCTGTATAAGGATCTACTCCTTTTTCAAGAGCATATAAAGCAAATAACTCTCCTTTACCACTAACTGTGCTATTTAAAGATTTATTTATCTTTGTAATTAATTCTGATTTAGTTAATCCATCATAAACAATTGGATCTAATTCTTCTATATAAGACTCTGTCTGAAACTCTCTACTATTAATACTAGTCTCAGTATGTTCAAACTTAATCATCTTAGGTACCAGAGGTAATAGTAATAATGTAATTATAAAACTAACTAGTATATAACTATATATTTCCGAGTGCCCTTTTTTACTTGTTTTCAAATTTCCACCCCATTCAAGTTAGAAAACATGTTTCATTATACCACTTTACCTTCTAATTGTCAAAAGTTCTCGATATTAAACCCAATTTAGAGGACAATAATCCCCCATTTAAAAAGACCCTTAACAGGTCTTTTTAAGAAGTAACTCTAACTTTTCTTTCTCTGAAATAAGCTTAGTTTTATCTAACTCCACTATCTTACTAGGAGCTTTTTTTAAATAGTTCTCATTACTTAACAGAGCTTCTCTTTTTAAAATACTAGTCTTTAACTCTTCTATTTCTTTAGCTAATAAATTTGTATCTACTACCTCTCCCTCATAAAAATAAGTAATATTTACTAAAGATGATTGATAATTAAAATTAAGCATTTCTAAATCTTTATCTACCAAGTTTTCTTTCTTTATCTTTAACTGTGATAAATATATATTTAAGTATTCTGACTTAGTTTCTATCTTTACCTGATTATTAGTTTTAATATTTAAATTAGCTTTATGATTACGTATTTCAATAATATCTAAAATGATTTTATCTAGAATATCCTTTTCCGTTTTAAATAACTGTTCTTTATTAAAAATTGGATAAGCACTAATCATAATTGATTCTTTATCTTTAACCGGTAAAGCTTGATATATTTCTTCTGTAACATAAGGCATAAATGGATGTAACATTTTAATAATATTAGTTAAAACAGTAAGTAATACACTCTTAGTAGTTAAATTCATATTATTTTTAGTAAGTTCTATATACCAGTCACAAAAGTCATTCCAAATAAAACTATATAAAGTACTACCTACATTATGAAACTCATATTTATCCATATTATAACGAACTTCTTTAATAACTTCATTCATCCGAGTTAAAATCCATTTATCTGCTAAAGATAAATTTTCTAAAGTATAATCTAATTCTTTAAAACCTTCTATGTTTATTAATACAAAACGAGCAGCATTCCATAATTTATTAATAAAATTACCTGATGATTTAACTTTCTCTCTATCATATCTTAAATCCATCCCTGGAGCAGAATTAGTCGTTAAGAAATATCTAAGAGCATCAGCTCCATAAACTTCTATTTCATCCATTGGATCTACACCATTACCTAGACTCTTACTCATCTTTCTACCCTCAGAGTCTCTAACTAATCCATGAATTAAACAATCCTTAAAAGGTCTTTTATTTAGAAATTCTAATCCTTGAAAAGTCATCCTATTAACCCAAAATGGAATAATATCATATCCTGTTACTAAAACATCATTTGGATAGTATCTCTTTAAAAGTTCTGTATCTAAAGGAAATCCCAAAGTACTAAAAGGCCAAAGTGCACTAGAAAACCAAGTATCTAAAACATCTGCATCTTGTACCCAACCCTCTCCAACTGGAGCACTTTCTCCAACAAATATTTCTTCACCTCTATACCAAGCAGGTATTCTATGTCCCCACCATAATTGTCTAGAAATACACCAGTCATAAGTTATTTCCATCCAGTGATTCATTACCTTTTCAAATCTCTCTGGTACAAAGTTCACCTTAGTATCATTATTCTTTTGATTTTCTAAAACTTTATCTGCTAAAGGTCTCATCTTAACAAACCATTGTTTAGATAAATATGGTTCAATCATAGCGTTAGTTCTTTCAGAATGCCCAACAGAATGCACCATCTTTTCCACTTTAATTAATAATCCTAGTTTATCTAAATCTGCCACTACCTTTTCTCTACAAACAAAACGATCTAATCCCTCATATTGGAAAGCATTCTTATTCATAGTAGCATCTTTATTCATTACTACAACTCGCTCTAAATTATGCCTATTACCTACTTCAAAGTCATTAGGGTCATGAGCAGGTGTAATCTTAACTACCCCCGTTCCAAATTCAGGATCAGCATGTTCATCAGCAATAATAGGAATTAATTTATTTAGAAGAGGTAATATTACATTCTTACCAATTAAATGACTATATCTAGGATCTTTAGGATTAACAGCTACTGCCGTATCCCCAAATAAAGTTTCTGGTCTAGTAGTAGCTACTTCTAAATAATCAGTTGTCCCCTCAATCATATATTTAATATGATAAAAAGCTCCTTCAACATCATGATAAACAACTTCTTCATTAGATAAAGCTGTCATTGCAACAGGATCAAAGTTAATAATTCTCTCACCTTTATAAATTAACCCCTTATTATAAAGAGTCATAAATACATAGTTTACAGCTTTACTTAACCCATCATCTAGCGTAAATCTTTCCTTAGAATAATCTAAACTTAATCCAAGTTTAGCCCACTGCTCATGAATATTAGAAGCATATTCATCCTTCCAATTCCACGCTGTCTTTAACCACTCTTCTCTATCCATTTCCCGAGGATTAATCCCCATGTCCTTTAACTTCCTATCTACCTTAGCTTGAGTTGCAATACCGGCATGATCCATTCCTGGAAGCCATAAAGTATCATAGCCATCCATTCTTTTATAACGAATAATAATATCCTGTAAAGTCGTATCCCAAGCATGACCAATATGCAATTTACCAGTAACATTAGGAGGAGGGATAACACAACAAAAAGGTTTCTTAGTTAAATCCTTTCCCGATTCAAAAAAGCCCTGTTTCTTCCAATATTCATACTTATTTTTTTCTACTTCCAAATGATTATACTTTTGTTCCAACATACTAAATACCTCCTTCTATTTTAGATACACATTTTTTAGTTAGTTCAGACCATAACGATTCACTAGTTGAATCAACCTCTATACAGCCTACAAATAAATAAAAGTTATCCGTTTCATTCAATAATTTAAAAGATTCTAAATAATTAATATCAAAAATTAAACTAAGAATAGATAAAATATTATCTGCCCCTGTTTCTACAAAATCCAAATTAATACTAGAACAAGCATTAAACTCACTAATAACCTTAGGAGATATATTACTATCAAATCTATATTCAAAATTAACTGCACACTGATAATAAATATCTATCTTATCCGTATCCCTAATCATCTTAGTATAACAAAATACCTCATCAGGAATAGTTAACTTATTATGATAAAATATAGCTTCTTTAATTATATCGTCATATCTATCTGTTTTAATAAAATCCCTAATATGTCCCTCTATAAACAAATACTTATTACTATACTCTGCATGATCAAAGACCTTATCCTTATAAGAACTAGTAAGTCTTAATTGTTCAAATCTCCCAATATCATGTAACAGACCAATAGTCTTAGCTAATATTATTTCATCATCATTCATACCGAGTAGATAAGCTAATTCACACATCAAGTCTGCTACCGCATAACTGTGACGTTTCTTTAAGCTTACATCCAAATTATTTAAGTCATAAAAACTCAAATAATTATTAAAACTCTCTTTAACTAATTCATAATTTATTTTTTCTTCCATAAAAAAATTCCTCCTCAAACAAGTTAAGGACGAATTAATTCCGCGGTACCACCTTAGTTCATAGTAAAACTATGCTCTTAATTTCGGTAACGTCGATCTACGTATTTTCCTACTAATTCAGAAAACAAACTCCATTGCTACCTTCTAAAAGTCCTTCTATTCATTTTCACCAACCATGAACTCTCTCAAAAAAGTATCTTTTATACTCCTCAATCTCAAAGTTTTTATAGCTTTACTATACAGGAAAAAAACTTATTTGTAAAGATTTA
>JAVWCU010000045.1:0-7495 GCA_036648855.1 Bacilli bacterium | reverse complement strand
TAACCCCCCTTATGTCGTATAGGGTAAATAGTTCTAGTTGAACTCTTTACCAAACTACATAAAAAACCATATACTGACAAATTTCTACACCCACCCCCTTATTCTCATTTTGAGACAATATTATATCATTTTGAGAATGTGGCTAGTAAGTAATACAAAGTACCATAAATAGGACAAACAGTTTACATTTTCTCATTTTCTCCATTATCCTACTATATCAATCATATTACACAATAATTCTACAATATATCTCACATTATCCTACTATTACACTTTATCATACTATATATATAATATTATTACAAAAATAATAACTATATCCATCAATCTACTATAATTCTACAATAATATACACTATTCATCACCATATCTATAAATCATATATTATATAATGAAATGTATAATCATATTATAAAAATAACAATAATATCTATCAATCTACTATATCATACAATATATCAATAAATCTACAATAATTCTACTCTATCCTACTTAATAACCAACTATCCTACAATAATTACTATTATTATTATATATGATACACTATTATTATATATTATACACTATATAACATTATTTTATATAATATGCTACACTATACCTTACAACTCACATATCTTTACAATATATTACAAACAATACAAGTTAACACTATATTATGCCACACATCGACACGTTATTACATTATATATAACATATGTTCTTTATTATATCGAACACTTATACTATTAACTATATTAAGCTATATAAGGCAACGTAACAACTCTATTAACTATAAGGATATAACTATCTACATATCTTATCTAACGCTCTTACAGTCCATTTAAATAGGTCGCTTTTTTCTACATATTATAACATTATATAACAATAAGCTACGCATCTATACATTATATAACATACTTATACATATATATACATTATATAACAATAAGCTACACATCTATACATTATATCTACTATATATACATTAACTAATCATATAACAAATGGTTAACCATTTATACAACAACTTACTATACCATTCATATAACAATGTACTAACCAATTGTTATGACAAATTGTCAACAACTTATACACCAATTGTAGCGACCAATGGTTAACAACTTATAATAACAAATACATTAACCAATTGTGGTGACCAATTGTTGACAATGTAATAATCAATAGTAGCAACCAATTGTAGCGACAAATTGTTTACAATGTATACGACAACTTATACAACCAATTGTTATGACCAATTGTTATTGTAAATCATATAACCAATTGTTATTATAAATTCTAATTAGCAATTGTATAACCAATTGTTAAACAAATACATTAACAAATTGTAGTGACCAATGGTTAACCATTTATAGTATAATTTATACTGCAATTTACAAGACCGATTATAGTAACCAATTGTTGACAATTTATAGCAACAAATACATAACCATTTATAGAACAAATACATTAACAATTGGTTATACAAATACATTACAAATGGTTCTACAATTAGTTACTAAAAAAATATTAGCAAATATACAAATATTACTTGACTTTTTAACATTTATCATTATGATAATTAGCTACTTCTATTTAAACTATGTTAGAGCCTTTATATATACTCTTTAAGGTATTTATACCTTTAAAGAACGTTCGCCCTTTTAAAATCCATTTAAATGGCTCAATAAAAAGTTTAGTAATACTAACTATCAAAATGATAGAACCATTGCAATTGCTACATTCTTGATTTTGTCAATAACACTTTTACTAAACTTTTACGCTAAAAATTAGTACTTGACTTTTATATTAAAATATACTTATCTAACATTATCTAAAAAACTTAAAAATTATATGTAATAACACAAACAATATAAAAGTCAATATATTTTACTATAAAAAATTATTTATATGGCACGCATATCAAATGGTTATAACAATTTGTTATTGTAAATTGTAATTACAAATTCTAATTAGCAATTGTTATAACCATTTGTTAAACAAATTAAATAAGTTCTGCATAATTATAGTATATATTATTGTAAGCTAATAAACACGACCTCGTACGTTGCTACAACTACAATAGAAGCACTTTAAAAAGCAAAAAATTGATAGTTTACTTCTATAATAATGTAAGTCTATAAGTAGTTATATAAGTCTGTAAGATAGCATTGCAGACAATACATCTATATAGATAACTGTAAGATAGCATTGTTCCTCTTATTAATATATCTATATATATTAGAAAAGCACTAACTATTATTAATAGAAAAAATAATTAAATAAATATTAAAATAGTTGTTGCGATACTATATACGTTGTGTTATTATTTACTTAATAAGATAAATAAATATATATATACAAAACTTGAGCTACTGCATTATATTTTTATAACATGTATAAAAAACTTGAGTTTGGCAATAATGTATAGTAGAAGCTTGAAACTATTGAACGGTGAAGAGTCGGAAATTTATAGAACGTTAATCTTAAATCTAAGATTAGAAATTTTAATTCCTTGGCATTGTGACCAAGGTTGACTCTAAAAATGATATAGAACACAAAGGAGCAACTACTTAAAATATCTTATAAAAAGTTTTAAAAAGTTATTGACAACAAAGCATAAAAGAACTACAATTAAGGTAATAACACAAATAAGATACAAAGTAGCAACTACTTAAAATATCTTATAAAAAGTTTTAAATATCTTAAAAAAGTTATTGACAACAAAGCATAAAAGAACTACAATTAAGGTATAAAGCAATACAATAGCAGATATATAAGAACACGACTTAATAACAACTTAAAACTAAGTAACATTAATATAACTAGCTTTTAGACCGTCACGCGAATTTTACAGCATATATGCAGATAGCTTGCATATAGAAGGCAAAGGTCTTAAAGCACTATCTAATAATAGCTAATAATAGTAAGGAAATTACTTGCTTAACCTATTTTTTAGATATAGGAAGATATTAACTTAATATGCAGAGGCTCTAATTAAAGGAGAAGTTCCACATGTGGAACTTGTAACCTCTAGGGGAAAAAAGCATATTCCCCACGCTGACTGCATAGTACCCTTCTTAGAAGGAATAGAAAATACCTACTTATATCTAGCGATACGGAAAAAATTAATTATTGTTAAATAGTATAAGTGCGAGAGTCTGGAATGCAAAGGTATACTCGTACAAAGGGCTATTTTTCTATAGTTTTAAGATGAGATGGACAATTGAATATTACCTCCTTCCTAAAAAAATTAAAGTTTTTTTAGGTGGCTAACTGCAAGTTCTGTAATCTTAATGTAATATAAGATTAAAATTGCAACTATAACTTGTAGTTAGCCACCTTGTAAAGATTTTAAAAAATCTTAATAAAAAAAATTAAGGGGATGTAAAAAGTGAGAAACAATCTATTAAATTATAAAGAAGAGTCTTTATTTATAGCTGTACTTACTAATAAAATAGTAAAGAAAACTAGCTCTAATGTATACCTAATAAAAGATGTAAAGGACAGTAAAGGGAAATATGTTACTAATCATTTATATGCTAATCCTAAGACTACTGTAAGCAGAAAACTAAATAAATTGTATAAAAATGGCGACAAAGTTACTTTTATGGGAAAAGTTAGAGAATATACAAGAAAAAATGGAACAAAAGATTATGAATTAGAGATATTGCAAATAATAGAAAATATGTAAAATATTACCAAGTTTCACATGAAACTATTCAACTAGTTTCATGTGAAACTTATTGCACACTTTTAAAAAGGTGTGCCTTTAAAGTATCTTAATAAAGATGCTAAAATTTTAGGAGGAATAAAAAAATGAAAAAAAGCGAATTAAGAAGAATAGTAAATGTAGTTAATACTATAAGAATAGAGTTTAGCGACTATTATGACTTAATGGGAAATATAAAAGATGTATTGATTGATTATTTACCTAATGCGAAATATATACAAAGCTCGTTCACAGAAAGCGTAGTAAATATGATACTTAGTAGCATAAGAGAGAATGAAGTTGTACAGTTTATGGATTTAATGGGCTTGGATGATAAATTAAATACAAAGTATATAATAAATATAGCAATAATAAAAGGGTGTGTTTTTATAGAAAATATAATGGAAATAAAATAGTAACAATACATACTAGAGAATATTAATTTATTCTCTAGTATAACACTTTAAATAGTGTATGTAAAGTATCTTTATATAAGATGCTAAAATTTTAGGAGGAACAAAAATGAATAAAAATAACTTTAATGCCAAACTAGAAGGAAGCCTAACAGCCTTAGATTATGCTAAAACTTGTATAGAGACAATAGAGATAATAGAAAAAAGAATAGCTAGATTAAATAAAAAAATAGATAGTAAAAATTATACAGATGCAGAAATAGAAAAAATGATAGAAAAAATGTTTTTCTTAACTAATAAAATTATGAAAAAAGAAGATGAATTAAAGGAGCAGTTAGAGTTTGTAGAAGGAAAATACAATATAAGAACTATTTGCACACTTTAAAAGTGTGCCTTTAAAGTATCTTAATAAGATGCTAAAATTTTAGGAGGAATAAAAAAAATGAATAATGATAAAATAGAATTATTAAAAAGTTTACCTATGGAAGTGCAAGAAAAAATTAAGACTACTCTAAAAGCTTATGATGAATGTATTGTTAAATTTGAATATGGTAAATATAATGTAAATGTAAATTATTGTTTACAGTCGAATTATGCAAGGGACAGAAAATTTATAGGTGAATTTACAAAAAATGATATATATAGCAACAGACAACAAATAATAAACTATATAGAAGAATTTAAAAGTTTTCCTATCGAGTACAAAGGCATTAAAGATTATAACCTTAAAAATAAATATGAAAATGAAGAAATTAGTTTAGATGAGCTTGTAAATAAATTAAATATATAATACCCAAGTTTCACATGAAACTATTCAACTAGTTTCATGTGAAACTTATTGCACACTTTTAAAAAGGTGTGCCTTTAAAGTATCTTAATAAAGATGCTAAAATTTTAGGAGGAATAAAAAAATGAAAAATGAAATAATGGAATTAATAGGAAAAGAGTTTGACTTTGTAGAATTAGATAATATCATGGTGAGTAATAATTTCTATAGTGTTTTTAATGATGGAATTACAGAAGATATAAAAAGAGATAAGAATGTTATTTATACAGATATCAAAAATAATGAAGCAACTTTAATCATAGACTTTAATATAGTTATAGACAATAGTAAAGATGAAGATATAGAAAA
This sequence comes from Bacilli bacterium, assembly GCA_036648855.1. GTDB lineage: Bacteria > Bacillota_I > Bacilli_A > RF39 > UBA660 > Faecenecus. The sequence continues at coordinate 2,256 of JAVWCU010000045.1, read as the reverse complement.
CTTTGTGCTAAAAGTTAATAAAATAGAAAAATATTAATAAAAATTATAAGGGGATATTAATTTATCTCCTTATATATAACACTTTATTATAAGTGTATGTAAATTAAATTTTAATATTGAATTAGAGTTTAATAAAAATTTTAGGAGGAATAAAAAAATGAGCCAAAGTATATTAGTAAAAGGAACTTTTAGAAATAATAAGAAGTGTTGTGTAGGTACGCATAATACTAAGAATAATAGATTATTTAATAAAGATGAAGAGGAATTTTTATATAAAATGGTAGAAGAGAATATTATATCTAAAATAGATAAATTTAAGAAGATAGAATTGTACGCAGACGATGACGGAAAAATATTAGATATAACTAGGGTAGATGTTAATACATTTAAAGCTTCTTATAATTTAATGTTAGATAAATATATAAGTTTTTTAAATGATAATACTAAACTAATAGAGATAAAAAGTATATAATAGCAATAAAGCATATAAGGGGATATTAATTTATCTCCTTATATATAACACTTTATTATAAGTGTATGTAAATTAAATTTTAATATTGAATTAGAGTTTAATAAAAATTTTAGGAGGAATAAAAAAATGAAAAAATTAAATTGTAAAAAAATGTTTGGTGAAAATGCTTTTTGTCTAGCAAATAGAGTTATTGTCAATTCATTAGAAGATGGTTCTAAAAAATATGGTGGAGCTACTAAAATAAATGATGTAATTTTTAGTAACTGCAATGAAACTAGCGAATTTAATATACAAGACAATAACGAATTAGGAATAATAATACCATCAACTATGGATGTAAATAGTTCAATAGACAATTCGCAGTATATAGAAAAAGTTGTCGATATACTAAAAGACTTTGGTAAATCATACGATAATGTAAATACTGTAGGTGGATGGATAAGCGACACGGATGGATTAGTTATAGAAAAAGGTAATTTAATAAGTTTTATTAGTAACTGCAATCCATTCGATATAAAGTTAGTTGTTTACATTGCAGATATGATAAAAAAAGAGATGAAGCAAGAGGCAGTTTCTATAGTGGTAAATGAAAGTTTAGCTATAATATAAGATTAAAATTGCACTATATGTTATATTAATGTATAATATATAGTGCAAACACTTTAAATAGTGTCTGTAAATTAAATTTTAATATTGAATTAGAGTTTAATAAAAATTTTAGGAGGAATAAAAATGAAAGAAAAAAGATATGAAATATGTATAGGAAATACTTATAATTTATGCGATGTAATACATGCGACTAGTTGGCAGAAATGCAAAAGTATAATGAAAAAAGATGGAGCAAAAGGTGGATTTATATTAGTAGAAAAAGAGAAAAGTTATTCAGATAGTTTTAAAATTATAAACATAAATATAGAATAAAAATGTACTAGAGAATATTAACTTATTCTCTAGTACCTATAATTTAAATTCAAAAATTAAATTGAATTTAAATAAAAATTTTAGGAGGAATAAAAAAATGAAAAATGAAATAAGAATAGCTATAACTAATCTAAGTATGTATAATAAAGGTACACTAGTTTATACATGGGTAAAATTGCCTATAAGCGATAAGGATTTAGGAATAGTTTTAGATGCGATAAGTATTAACGAAACTAATGAAGAATATTTTATAAGCGATTATGAAACTTGTTTGAATATAGAAATAAGCGAATATGAAAGTATTAGTCAATTGAATATTATTGCAAATGAAATAAAGAATTTAAGCGAATATGAAATAGAAGCCTTAAATTTATTATTGAATGATGGTGGAATAGATATGGACGATATAATAAAGTTTGGAATAGATAATATTATGGGGAATTGTAGTATAATAGAGCTAGATGGTGACACTGATAAATATGAAGACCTTGCATACAATTATATAGAACAAATATGCGATATGGAAAATATAGAAAATATTGACGATTATTTTGATTATGAAAAATACGGTCGTGATTTAAGATTAGGTGGCGACTTGGGTATGTATTTGGAAGATTATGCAGAAAATGAAGCTGAGGAATTTATGCAAGAAAATGATACAGATGAAAAAATAGGCGAATATTTTGCCGATATAAATGAAATAGATGAAAATATGGCAGAAAGATATTTTAATTATGAAGAGTTTGGAAGATACTTGAGCCATGATTTTACAATAGGTGACAATATTGCAATATATTATTGCTAACAAAAATAGGTTACTAGTTACCCTTTAAAACTAGTATAGTACTATTATTAATTATATA
>JAVWCU010000044.1:0-7622 GCA_036648855.1 Bacilli bacterium | reverse complement strand
AAGCAAGGTTTGTTTTTGGGATACTAATAATATTTCCATTTACTAATGTTCCTTTGATATTTTGAAATTTAAGAAGATTCATAATTCTCTTATTTAAACTTTCTTCTATTTCTAGTTTTTCCTTTATTACTTGCATAACTAATCAACTCCTTTCAAGCATATAAAAAGGCTAACTTCTTTTGAAATTACCTTTATATATTTGAAGTCGAATTAGTTCGACTAATTTCCCAATGGTGGAGCTGACGGGAATTGAACCCGTGTCCGAAATAGATGAATCATAAACTTCTACAAGTTTAGTCAATTAATTAATCTCACTTTACCATCACTAATTAACAAATGATAATAAAGCCAGTCTTTTTATTTCATCATACCATCAAGACTCTAGTACAACTAATCCTACTGTAATTAGCCCCAAAAGATTCCCCGTAGGAAAAGAAATCAGTGAAGCAGCTCTGTCTTACTTAATTAAGCAGCGAAAGCTAATTGATTATTATTTCTTCCAGTTATATTTAACTGTTGCATGAAAGGTTGCCACCTACTGCCATCTATGCCCTATCTATCCCGTCGAAACCATATCAGCCCCATACTCATAAATTATAGCATAAATATATTTCCATTACAATCTGGTTTTCCGTGCCTTATCAAGTTGTCTCTTAATATCTCTATCCTTCTCAGATTCTCTCTTATCAAACTGCTTTTTACCCTTACAAAGTCCAAGTAATACCTTTACTCTATTATGTTTTAAATACATCTTTAAAGGAATCAAAGTATATCCTTCTAAATGAATTCTCCCATATAATTTTAATATTTCCTTCTTATGCATTAAAAGCTTTCTAGTTCTTGTTTCCTCATGGTTAAAAATATTCCCCTCATTATAAATACCAATATGCATATTAAGTATAAATAACTCATTATTTCTAATAATTCCATAACTATCCTTTATCTGACAGCTACCCTTTCTAATTGACTTAATCTCTGTCCCAGTTAAAGCTATTCCACATTCATATTCTTCTTCAATAAAATAATCATGCCTTGCTACTCTATTATATATTTCCATATTTTCACCTCTGTCATTTGATTCAATATTAGTATAAACGAAAAAAGACTATTTTGTTAGTCCTTTTCTATTTTTTTAACTACTTCAAAGTCAATTGTTTGATCTTCCTTCGAAGCTCTTTTTACTCGAACTCTAACCCTACCACCAATTGTATATACTTCCTTTGTTCTTTCTCCAGTTAAAGTTAAACGGTCTTCATCAAAATGAAAGAAATCCTTCATATCCTTAATTGGTACAAGTCCTTCTATTAAATTATCTAATTCAACAAACATTCCAAAACTCATTACGCTAGAAATCATTCCATCAAATTCTTCTCCTATATGATCTTCCATATATTCAGCCATTTTCATATCTTCAACTTCTCTTTCACAATTGATTGAAGCTCTCTCCTTAGCTGATGAATTATCCGTAACAAAAACTAATTTTTCTTCCCAATGAGCTAAAGTATTACTAGAAACATCTCCTTTAAATAAATAAGTTCTAAGAAGACGATGTACCGTTGTATCAGGATATCTTCTAATAGGACTAGTAAAATGCGTATAACATTTACTAGCTAAACCATAATGTCCTAAATTCTGTGGTTTATAAACAGCCTTTTGCATATTACGAAGTAATAAACTAGATAATATTTTAAACTCTGGTTTATCGCTTAAAAACTCTAATAACTTTTGAATAGTCTTAGGATTAGTATCCTTCATATTACCAGTAAATGTATAACCCAAACTACCTAAGAATGTTAAAAAGCTTCTAATCTTTTCTTCCTTAGGAAATTCATGAACCCGATATATAAAAGGTAATTCCATATAAAATATGTGAGTTGCTACAGTCTCATTAGCAGCTATCATAAAGTCCTCAATCATATTTTCTCCAACACCACGGTCTCTTAAAACTATTTCAGTTGGATGACACTTTTCATCTACTAATATCTTAGCTTCATCAACATCAAAATCTAAATAGCCACGATTAAGCTTCATTTTTCTAATAATAGTAGCTAACTCTTGCATAAGTTTAAGACTCTTAACAAATGGTTCATAACCAGAGGCCACTTCATTAGTATCCAAAATAGCATTAACCTTCTTATATGTCATTTGAATAGAAGATCTAATTACGCTTTCAAATATTTCATAATTAACTACCTTACCTTGATGATCAATTTCCATCACACAAGACATAGCCAATCTATCTTTTCCAGGGTTTAAAGAACATATTCCGTTAGATAACTTATGAGGTAACATAGGAATAACTCTATCTACTAAATAAACACTAGTTCCCCTATTCATAGCCTCTACATCAATAGGACTATTTTCCTTTACATAATAACTAACATCTGCAATATGAACACCCAACTCATAATTACCATTATCTAATACCTTAATTGAGATAGCGTCATCTATATCCTTAGTATCATCACCATCTATAGTAAAAATCTCTTCTTCTCTTAAATCTCTTCTTCCTACCATTTCACTACTTAAAACTTCATCAGGAATAGAGTCTAATGCCTTAATAGTATCATCATCAAATTCTGTATCTATATTATATTTACTAATAATAGATAGAATATCAACTCCAGGGTCATTCTTATGCCCTAGAATCTGTATAACTCGTCCATGGTAACGGGAACCACTAATTTGTCCAATAAGCTCTACAACGACTTTATGCCCATCTACAGAGCCTAATGAATTCTTCCTACTTATTTCTATTTGTAATCTTAACTTCTTATCATCCAAAGTAATATAACCAACATCATCCTTAAAATTAATCTCTCCTACAACAGATGTTACTTCCCTCTTAATAATCTTAAGAATTCTTCCCTCTTTACGATCAAGTCCCTTCTTACTTATAACCTCAACTAATACCATATCATTATGAATAGCACCATTCATATTATCCATACTAATATAAATATCATCATCATTACGAGTAGGATCACCTGCTTCTACAAATCCAAAACCCTTACGATTAGCCCGAAGAACACCCTTCTTTAAATGACTATTTTCCATTAGCATATATTTATCCTTATTAGAATGATAAATAGTATAATCTTCTTCTAATTCCTTTAATACTTTCCCTACTTCAATAGTCTCTAAAGCACTAGTATTACCTAAAAAACTATCTATCTCCATAATAGATAAAGCCCTATCAGTATTCTTTAATAAATCCATTATTCTTTCTTTCATGTTTCCACCCCTTTTTAGTCTACCCAATTTCTATTATAAAATAAAAAGGACTTTATTGTTAGTCCTAAAATACTTTATTTACATAAATGATGAAATTAAACTTATCGTAAAAAATGACATTCCTAATACAAAAGTCAATCTACTTATAAATAACTCTGAACCACGTTCTTTTCTTTTACTAAAAAGATCAGTTGTTCCTCCAGTTATAATTTGAGCACTACTCTCAGCTTTATTACTTTGTAATAGTACAATCACTATTAACAAAATAGAAATAACAATTAATATAGTTTTCATGAGTATTCCTCCATTTCCATTTATATACCTAATAATTTAACATATTACCGTCTAAATTGCAAATAATTATAGCAATTCCTCTTCTATTCTTAATAACTGATTATATTTACAAATTCTTTCTGTTCTAGACATAGAACCTGTCTTTATTTGTCCAAGATTAAGCCCAACTGCCAAATCAGCAATCGTAGTATCTTCAGTTTCCCCACTACGATGAGAAATGACTGTTTTATAGTTATTATCTTTTGCTAATTTAATAGTTTCTAAAGTCTCTGTTATTGTTCCTATTTGATTAACCTTAATTAAAATTGAATTACCTGCTCCTAAATCTATTCCTTTTTGTAAATACAATATATTAGTAACAAATAAATCATCCCCTACTAGTTGAACCTTCTTACCAAGCTTATTGGTTATTTTAACAAATCCCTCCCAATCATTTTCATCAACTGGATCTTCTATTGAAATAATTGGATATTTACTAATCAATTCTTCATAAAAATCAATTAATTCATCTGTTGATAATGTCCTGTTTTCTCCTGCTAAAATATATTTACCATTTGAATAAAACTCACTAGCTGCTACATCAATTCCTAGATTAACATCAACTCCAGGCTTATATCCTGCTTTAACGATAGCTTCCATAATCAAATCAAACCCTAAAGCATTACTACTTAAATCAGGAGCAAAACCACCTTCATCTCCTACTGCAGTCGTATAACCATTGTTTTTTAAAACCGTTTTTAAATGATGAAATACTTCTGCCGCTACTTGAATTCTTTCTTTTACTGTTTTTCTATTTGGAATAATCATAAATTCTTGAAAATCAAGTTTATTATCCGCATGAGCTCCCCCGTTTAAAATATTTACCATTAAATCTGGTAAAACAGTCCCATTTCCTATATAACGATATAGAGGTAACCCTTTAGATAAAGCCGCGGCCTTCATAGTTGCTAAAGATATCCCTAAAATAGCATTAGCTCCATATTTAGACTTGGTTGGAGTACCATCTAACCTAATCATTGCATAATCTACCTCTTGCTGATTGTAGGCATCCATTCCTATTACTAAATCTCTTAAGACCGTATTGACATTATTAACTGCGGTCATTACACCCTTTCCTAAATAACGACTACCACCATCTCTTAACTCTAAAGCTTCTCTTTCCCCAGTAGAAGCTCCACTTGGTACAATAGCTCTGCCAAGAGTTCCATCCTCTAAAATAACCTCAACCTCAACAGTTGGATTACCTCTTGAATCTAATACCTCTCGCCCTTTAACATTCTTAATCTTCATTAGTTAACTCCTCCACATATTCTTTAAATTCTAAACCTCTATCTTCACACTGCTTATATTGATCCCAAGATGCACTAGCTGGACTTAATAAAATAATATCCCCTGAGTCAGAAACCTCATAACTCTTTTTAAAAGCCTCTCTTAAATGTTCAAAAATATAAGTAGGTATTTGTAAACTTTTACCAAACTCTAATACCCTTTCCCTACTTTGGCCTATTCCTATAATAGCTTTAACATAAGTCATATTCTCTTTTAACAAATTAAAATCTTGTCCTCTATCTAATCCCCCTAAATATAAAATTACGGGTTTTTCAAATGATTGTAGTGCTATTTCTGTTGACTTAATATTAGTTGCTTCAGTATCATTATAAAATAATCTACCCCTGAAATTTCTCACAAATTCTAAACGATGTTCAACTCCTTTAAAAGTTTTCAAAACATCTACTATTGTCTCATTACTAATATTTAACTGTTTTACTACCATAATAGAGCTCATAATATTCTCTAAGTTATGTTTACCAACTAAAAATATATCCTTAATTGCTATTATTTCCTCAGCATAATAATAAATTACCCCATCTTTTATATAGCATCCATTTATCTCGTTTTTTGAAGAGAAATAAACCGTAGAAGATTTAATATTTTTAGATAATTCTAAAACCTCCGTGTTTTCCATATTTAATACTGCTATATCGTCAACAGTTTGATGAGCAAATATTTTACTCTTTACCTTTTTATAAGCTTCATAAGTATGAAAAAAATCAACATGAGCAGGGCTTAAATTAGTCATTACTGCAATATGAGGTTTAAATAAATCAACATTTTCTAATTGCTGGCAAGATACCTCCATTACAATAATATCCCCACTTTGTAATTTATCTAAAAAACTACACAAAGGATAGCCAATATTACCCGCCAAATGTACTCTTCTACCACTAGCTGCTATTATCTCATATATTAACGTTGTAGTTGTTGTCTTCCCATTAGTACCTGTAATCCCTATTAAAGTAATATCCTTAGGTAATAATTGATAAGCCATCTCTACTTCATTAATAACCGGAATCCCAAGTTCCCTAGCTTTTAACACATATTTATGGTCAATTGGTACTCCAGGATTTTTAATAAAGTAATCAAAGTCATTGTTTAGTGCCTCATCTGGATGACTACCAAAAATAAAATTAACTCCCAATTCCCTTAATTCTTGAATTTTAACAGTCTCTAGTTTATCTTCATCTTTAGCATCATTTAAAGTTACTCTATTACCCCTCTTAGCTAAAAACTTAGCGGCCTCATAACCACTTCTAGCAAATCCCAAAATAAATATATTTTTGTTCTCAAACATAAAATCACCCTACTAGCATTATACTATTTATTACTCCATTTGAGAATAAAAACCTCAATCCCTTTACATTTAAGGAAATATTGATATTGGAACTACCCTATTATTCAATTAGAAATATTGTTAATAATATCGTTTTATGCTATACTAATCTATACTAAATGAGGAGAATATATGAAGATTATTACAATGGAAAAAGATGCTTTTGATAATTATGCTAAAACTCATAGATACCGTAATTTCTACCAAAGTAGTGCTTATGGAGACTTAATGAGTGAATACGGTTTTAATGCTCATTACTTAGGCTTTGTTGATAATAGCAATGAATTAATAGGCGCTACTTTAATTCTTTATAAAGACATATTTTTAGGGTTTAAATATGCCTATGCTCCTCGTGGGTACTTAATTGATTATACTAATTCTAATTTAATTATTGAATTAACTAGTAAAATTAAAAAACTCTTATTCAAGCAAAAGTTTATCTATATTAAAATAGACCCTTTAATACCTTGTTCCACCAGAGATGAACAAGGTAATATTCTTTCCTACAATTCAGAAATTAACAACATTTTAGAGATACTAAAAAAAGCCAATTATGTGCACAAAGGATTCAATCAATATTTTGAAAATATGAAGCCCAGATGGAATGCTTATTTAAATTTTACTACGAATAATAACAACTTATTTAAAGAATTTAGTAAGCAAATTAGAACTAAAATTAGAAAAGCCGAACGCAACGGTATAGAAATATATTTAGGAAATAAAGAAGACATTCCAAAATTCTATGAATTTATCAAAAAGAAACATAGAAGACCTTTATCTTACTACCAAACCTTATTCAACACTTTTCCACCTGATATGGTAGAACTATACTTTGCTAGAGTAAATTCCGAAAAGTATGTTATAAATGCCAAAAACCAATATGAAACAGAAACCATAAGGAATGAAGAACTTAACCAAGCTATTCAAAATGCTAATGGGAAAGATATTAGAAAAATATTAAATGAAAAAATGGAATCAGACAAACTGCTAACTGCCTATAAAACCGAATTATTAACTGCTACTAAACTATTACAACTACACCCTGAAGGAGTAACCGTTGGGGCTATCTGTATTATTAAATATGATCAAGGAATTAATCTTCTAATAGATGGGTATAATCCTACATATTCTAGATTTAATTCTAATTATTTATTAAAATGGTACTTAATTAAAAAATATAATAATCTTGGTTATCAGTATTTTAATTTAAATGCCATCACTGGAGAATTTAATAAACCCAATAAATACTCTGGACTTAATGAATCTAAATTAGGTTTTGGTGCAACAGCTACTGAATATATTGGAGAATTTGACTATATAATTAATCATCTAATGTATAAAATATGTGAATTTAAACCAATTCGAAAATCAATTCAAAAAAAAGTAGGTTAACTACTTTTTTATATAAAAAAAGAATCTTAAT
>JAVWCU010000043.1:0-7988 GCA_036648855.1 Bacilli bacterium | reverse complement strand
GAGATAGGTACTTTAAAATCATCATTAATATTACTATTTGCTATTTGTTCTCTAATAGTTATCATATCTGAGAAACTAAATTTATCAATATTATTGAAGTTAACGGCACCCTCTTTATTTAACTTTAGCCAAGTGCTTTTACTAAATCTATCTGTTTCATCTAAATTTATAGTGCTTCTTACATCAGTTTGTAAATAAGCTGAGTAATTATCAAGTAAATCTCTATATTTAATTAAGTCTAATTTGTAATTACTAGCTTCTGATAATAAAAACATATTGTAAAGAGTAGTACCCGCTGTTAAAGCTTGTAATAATACTCCAGCAGTTATAAAAAAAGCACTGAATTTACTAATATTATAAGGATTATAATCAATTACTCCAATTGCTCCAATTCCTAAAGAAATACTAATATCCATAAAGAAAGATTTAATGACCGATTCTGCATTAATAGTATAATTAGTAGGGGTTTGATTAATAAAAGATTGCATTTGTTTAAGCATAGTGTCATCTAATTCTGCTTGGACCTTTTCATTATTAGGAAGGGTAGCAGAACCCTTAAGATATTTAACTTTAATTTTATCCTTACAAATAACATATGTTTTTATCACTTCTTGTGGATTAATACCGGTAATTCTATATTTCATAATACTATTTTACTCCATTTCATTTCCAAGTTATTATTATACGCTAGTATCAGTATTTGTCAAATATAATATTTCTCCTATTTTTAAATTATTTATAGAGTTTAGGGGTAATTCATAAGTATAATAGATACCTCTATTAGGTAAAATGATCTTCCAAGGAGCAAGATGAGGATATAGTTTAACAATTCTATTATTCTTATCAGTCATAATAACATCTATTTTTTGATACATAAACATAGTATGAATACTAGAACACTTTTTAAACCTAATACCCTTATTGATAGGTTTTTTTATAAACATCAGTCCTTTTAACCTTTTAAAAAAACTAGTATAGTCTATAATTTCAATGTTCTTATCAAGGTTTTTTATTTGCATATTTAACCACCTTTTTAAACTATAACACAAAAGAATTTGTTTGACAAACTAGTAATTAGGATATAAACTGATAGTAGATATAAAAGATAGGTAGGATGGTGCAAAATGACTAGAATTAACAGTAAGGGACAGGCTTTAGTTGAATATGTTTTAATTATTGCTTTAGTTTCAGTCTTAATTATTGGACTAGTAAAAACTTTTGGCGGTTATTTGAAAGATTCTATTCAAAAGACTTCTTGTTCTATGATAGGGGAAGAATATGTAGCGGGAGCTAGACCTGGAGAAGGTAAGTGCCAGGAACCAACTAAAGAACCACCAAAAAGTTAGATTTATGCTAAACCGATTTTTCGGTTTTTTCTTTGTCAATTAAGTTAAATTCTAATAAATTTAAGGTTTTACTTTCTATATTTTTATGGTATAATTTAAGAATAATAGGGGTGGTAGAGTGAAAGATAATAGTGGACAGGCTTTAATTGAATTTGTCCTTATTTTACCTATCCTTATTTTTATGATTTTCTCTATTATTGACTTTGGTCGTATTATTTATACTAGAAATCATTTAGAAAGTAAAACCAGTGATTTAGTTTCTTCTTTAGATACTGAGAAAACTTATGATGAAATGTTAGTACGACTAAATAAAAACAGTCCCTATCCAATTGGACTAAAACTTAACTATGGGTCTGATAATTATTTGACAATTGAATTAACTGGGGAGGTTTCAATTTTAACCCCTGGTTTAAATTTAATTTTAGGTAATCCTCACTCAGTAGTAGTAAAAAGAGTGGTGCCTTATGAACCGTAGAGGACAAGTCTTTGTAGCGTTCGTTATTTTACTACCACTTATTTTAATCTTTCTAGCATATATTATTGATAACGGTTTAATTCTAAAAAACTTAGCTAGACTAGAAGAATTAAATAAATCAGTATTAACTTATGCTCTTAATAATCCTGATAAAACAGTTGCAGATTTAAGAAGTTATATAGTAAAAAACGAAGATAAACTAAAAGATATAGTTATAACTTTAGACAGTCCAGTTAAAATAAAATTAGTAAAAGAAATACCTAGTGTTTTTGGACAAGTAATTGGAACTAAACACTACACAATAACCTCGTATTATGAGGGTTATATAAAAGAGAATAAAATTGTTATAAAAAAAATAGATAGATGATAAGGGGTCTTAAATATGGCTACAAAAAAGGGTAAAATAATTAGTGTGATATCAATGAAAGGTGGGGTAGGGAAAACTATCCTAGCTCTTAATTTGGCTGCAATTTATGCGGATGATAAAAAGAAAGTTCTACTTGTTGATATGGATCTCTACGGAGGTGCTATTGCCCTTAACTTAAATCTTCAAGTAGAAAAGACTATTTATCACTTTGTAGATGACTTAAGTAATAACCGTTACCAAAATTTTTCTGATTATGTAGTCCCTTATAGCGATCAAATCGATATTTTAGCCTCTCCAAAAGATCCTAGACAAGCTAATAAGATAGCAAGTAAATATATTGAAATGATTTTAGCTAATGCTATATACCGATATGATGTTATATTGATTGATATGACACATTCTTTAAATAAAAATAATATTAATGTTTTAGATATGGCTTATAACATTTTATATGTGATGACTAATGATCCTATGGATTTAAAAAATACCAAGTCATTTATTTCAATATTAAGTGATATTGAAAAAGATAATGTTAAAATAGTACTAAATGATTCATTAAACTTAGAAACAGTATATTTTAGTAATTTTGATATGAAGAATATTATTAAACATAAAATAGATTATACTATTCCTAAGAGCTTACATATTAAGAATATAACAAAGTATATCTTAGATGGGAAGATTCTTTATGATAACCCATTAACTTCATTTAAAGATAGGAGTTCTATTAAGAACTTAAAGAATATGGCAATTGATTTATTAGATGAAACTAAATAAGGAGGGGATATTATGGCAAAGAAGACACTAGGAGAAGAGTTTGAATTAGAACAAGAAAAAAGATCCCCTATTAAGGTAATAGCGGATTATGATATTTTTAAAGATAAGGGATTATTAGAAAAGTTAAGGACTAATATTATTCAAAATATTATAGATAATAAGGTACCGGAAGCTAAACTGTTAACTGAGTATATTAATGAAGAAATAGATAAAACTCTAGAAGGATATGATTTAACTAATTTAGAAAGAGCTCATATATTTAATTTAATTGAAAATGAAATAAGTGGTTATGGACCTATTACTGAATTATTAGATGATAAGAATGTTACTGAGATTATGGTAAATGGACCTAATGATATTTATATAGAAATAGATGGGCATGTTGTTAAAGATGATACTATTTCTTTTATTAATCAGGATCATATTTTAAGGACTATTCAGAGAATGGTTCAGCCTCTAGGAAGGACTATAGATGCCGCTAATCCTATGGTGGATTCTAGACTTCCAGATGGATCACGTATTAATGCTGTTATTCCTCCTCTTAGTTTAAATGGACCGGTATTAACTATAAGAAAGTTTAAAGAAAGTGTTAATGATATAGAAGCTTTAATTAGAAATGGTACTTTAACTCCTTATATGGCAAGATATTTAGAAGCCAGTGTACATGGTAAACTTAACATGATTGTATGTGGGGGAACTGGTTCTGGTAAAACAACGTTATTAAACATTTTATCAGGTTTTATTGATGATGATGAGCGAGTTATTACTATTGAGGATGCTGCAGAATTAAGACTTAAGCAAAAGCATGTTATTACTTTAGAAACTAGGAGTGTCAACTATGAAAGTGAAGGGGAAGTAACAATAAGAGATTTAGTTATAAACTCTTTGAGGATGAGACCTGACCGAATAATTGTGGGAGAGGTTCGGGGTAAAGAAGCTTTTGATATGTTACAAGCTATGAATACAGGACATGAGGGGAGTTTGACTACACTTCATGCTAATGCTCCAATTGATGCTTTAAATAGATTAGAGACTATGGTATTGATGAGTGGAATAGAAATACCTATTAAAGCTATTAGAGAGTATATAGAAAATGCAATAGACTTAATTGTTAATATTGAAAGATTAAGTGATGGTAGGCGTAAAGTAACTAGTATTAGTGAAGTAGTAGGTTTTAAAGATGATGCGATTAGATTAAAAGAAATCTTTGCTTTTCATCAACATGGCTTAACTAAATCAGGAGAAGTAGATGGAGAATTTGTTTTATATAATTATATTCCAGAAACTTATAAGAAGATGAAGAGTAAAGGGGTTTCTAGTGTTGATGATATATTTGAAGTTATTGCTAAAGATCTAGCTCAAAAAAAGAAAGATAAAGAAACAAAATAAAAAGATAAACTAAAAGTAGGTGATATGAATGCCTGAAAATTATAATATGTCTTTATTTATTATTCAAATATTTATTATTTTGCTTTTATTAGGAATAACAGTTTGGTTATTACTATTAACAAAGGCTATTAAATATGAAAAAAGAATAAGTAAATATGCCATTGATTCAATTAAAGATACAGAAGAATCTTTCTTTGATAAAGTTTTTCGTTTGTATCACTACATCAGGTCCTTATTATCTAAGTTTTTACATAAAATTCATATTTTTGATACTTATAGTTTGAAATATTCTAAATATATAGATGGTAGTAAAAAGTTAAGAGAAGAACCTATGGATTATATTTCTTTAAAAATATTAAGTAGTTTTTTAGTATTAGCAGTAGTTATATTATCTGATGTAATGCAGTATCAACCTATTTCTTTTATTCAAGTTGTTTATTCATTACTAATTGGTTTCTTTGTCCCTGATATTTTCTTAATATCTAAAAACAAGTTAAAAAAGAGGCAAATAGAAAATGATTTATTAAAAGCTATTATTATTATGAACAATGCATTTAAATCTGGTCGTAGTACTATGCAAGCTATTGATATAGTAGCTCATGAAGTAGATGGTCCAATTAAAGATGAATTTCAAAAAATGTACATAGATTTAACCTATGGACTTAGTTTAGAAACAGTCTTTAGAAGATTTTCATCTAGAGTAGATGTAATGGAAGTTAAGTATATTACAACTTCTTTAATAATTTTAAATAGGACCGGTGGGAATATTGTTAAAGTATTTTCATCAATTGAAAGATCCTTTTTTAGTAGAAAGAAGTTACAGGAAGAATTAAAGTCTTTAACAGCTTCGGCAAGGGTTATTTTTAATGTTTTAATCTTTATGCCTATAATCTTATTTTTCCTTATTTATATTTTAAATCCTAAGTACTTTTTACCTTTAGTTACAACTTCAATAGGTCTTATAATTATAGTAATTATTTTAGTTTTATATATTTCTTATATATTAATTGTTAGAAAAATTATGCAAGTAGAATAGGAGGACTTTTATGGCAAAGAAAATTGATGTCGCTAGAAAAATTTATCGGCAAAAGTCTATTGATAAGATGCAAGCGAAAATAGATTTATTGGGAATTAAAAAAAGTTATAGCGCTATTATCTTTTTAAATGTCAGACTTCTTTCTTCCATATTTTTATTTTTTATGATAATATATCTATTTGAGTGGGGATATGTATTAGCACCATTATTTACTTTTATTTATTATATCTATTTACCTAAACTGGTTATTGATAGAAAGACCGCTTTAAGAGCTAGTAGATTAGATAATGACGCTATGTATTTTTTTGAAGTTTTAACTTTATCTTTAGAGTCTGGAAGAAATCTAAAAAATGCTTTGGATATAACAGCAGAGAATATTGATTCGGAATTATCAACAGAGTTTAAGCATACATTAGAAGAGGTAAAACTAGGTAAAGGTTTAAATGAAGCTTTAGATGAGCTAAAAAAAAGAATACCATCAGATACTATTAATAATATAATTCTAAATATTTCACAATCTAATATGTTTGGTAATAGTATTATCGATACTATGTATAATCAGATTGATTATATTAGAGATAAAAAAATAATGGAAGCTAAGGCTAAAATTAGTAAAATACCAGTACAGATTAGTGTAGTCTCTGTTTTGTTTTTTATTCCAATTTTATTATTACTAATTTTGTCCCCAATTATTATTAATTTTATTATAGGATAGGAGGATGTATTATGAGTGGACATTCAAAATGGGCAACAATTCATAGGAAAAAAGATTTACTTGATCAAGCTAGAGGTAAGATGTTTCAAAAGATAGCTAAGGAAATTTATGTAGCGGCTAGAGGAACTGATGGAGATCCTAGTACTAATGCTTCTCTAAGAATGGTTTTAGAAAAAGCTAAGGGTGCTAATATGCCTAAAGATAATATTCAAAAGGCTATTGATAAAGCTACTAAGTCAGCAGGAACAGAGGAATTTGAAACTATTAGATATGAGGGCTATGGACCAAGTGGAGTAGCGGTAATGGTAGACTGCTTGACAGATAATAGAAATAGAACAGCTTCTTTAGTAAGAAGTACTTTTACTAAAAGAGGGGGTAATTTAGGAACAGATGGCTCAGTTAGTTATATGTTTAAAAGACGGGGAATTATTGTAACAAGTAAAGAGTTAAGTGAAGATGAAATGATGATGCTGTCTCTTGATGCTGGAGCTGAGGATTTTCTTGTACATGATGATGAATATGAGATATATACTAAAACTGAGGACTTACTTAAAGTTAAGGAAAATTTAGAGAATAAAGGAATTAAAAACTTTCTTAAAAGTGAGGTTACTTTTACACCGGATAATAAAATGCAGGTAGATGAAGAAGCTATGGAGAAAGTTTATGGTTTAGTTGATGAATTAGAAGACTTAGATGATGTTCAAGATGTTTTTCATAATTTAGATGATTAAAAAGGGCCTGGAAAAAGGCACCTTTTTTTATGCTTAAAATACAGCTATATATAGTAATTTACTATTATATCATGATATAATAACACTAGTTATTTAACAGCTATATAGAAAATAAAAGTTTAAAACTAGAAAAAAGGAAGAATACTTATGAATTATCAAAATAGATTAGACAATATTTTAATTAAAGAAGAAGGCAAACTACCTAAGTTATTGCTACATGCTTGTTGTGCACCTTGTAGTAGTTATGTATTAGAGTATTTAAACAATTATTTTTCTATTACTATCTTTTACTACAATCCTAATATTAGTGATTTAACGGAATATAAAAAGAGAATTATAGAAGAAAAAAGACTTATAGAGGAAATGGATTTAACTAATAAAGTATCTTTTATAGAAGGTAATTATGAACCTTTAGTATTTAATAAAATGGCTCTAGGACTAGAAGAGTTAAAAGAGGGTGGAAAGAGATGCTATCTTTGTTATAAGCTTCGTTTAGAAGAAACAGCCAGAGTAGCTAAAGAAAACAACTTTGATTATTTTGGAACAACCTTATCAATCAGTCCTCATAAGAACAGTGAATATTTAAACTCTATCGGGGAAGAAATTGCAAATAAAGAGCATATTAACTACTTGTTTTCTGATTTTAAAAAGAAAAATGGTTATAAAAGAAGTATTGAATTATCTGAGAAATATCATTTATACAGGCAGGATTATTGTGGCTGCGTTTATTCACGTTTGGAGAGAGATAGAAGAAATAATAATAAGATATCTTGAAACAAATTTAAAATAATGTTACTATAGAAACATAATAAAAGATATGAGGGGTAAAGTATATGTACATTGATTTAATTATATTAGGACTTATTATAGCCGCAGTAGTGATTTGTTTTAGGAAATTTAATAGCTTTGTTTATGCGGTAGCTATAATTGATATAACTCTAAGATTACTATCTTTCTTGGCTAATAATTTAGGAGTACCAGAGATTGTTGCTTTAATTAAAAGAATAGACTTTCCAGTAAGTATACCCGCTATTATTGACAAGTATACAAATGGTATTGTTACTACAGTTATAATGTGGTGTTTCTTCGGAGTTTTTGTAATATTTGATTATTATGTGATTAGGACTTTTTGGAAGAAAAGGAAATAAATTA
>JAVWCU010000042.1:0-8124 GCA_036648855.1 Bacilli bacterium | reverse complement strand
TGTGGTCCTTTTTACATATTCTTTAATAGAGTGATGTCCTAACATATGCTTTTCATAAAGTTCTAAATCGTTCATAGCTTTAATAAAATCCCAACTATTACCTTTATCGATAATAGCTCTGACTAATTGATTAGAGCCATCTGTATAGTTTTCAGTAAATAGTTTAGCTAGATGACTTCTAATAGTAAGAGTTTTACTATTACTTGTATAAGAAGAATCAGCTTTGATAGCTAAAAGTAAGCTATCTACATCTAATCGAGGTAGACAGTTTCCTAAACATTTTCTAATAACAACTTCTATTACTTCAGTTTTGTTAGTATAATCAGTTCTATGAATATCAGCATAGTAATTAATTAGATAATGTTTAATTAAAAATAAATCTCTAGTTTTAGGAGAAAAAGAAGGAAAGCCATCTTTAGTAAACATTAAATTATCTTCTGTTAGAACTCTTCTTAATTGGAGTAAGGTTAATTCTTTGCTTACAAAGGGTATTTCTCTTAAATAATTCTTTATTTCTCTTAGTAAAGTTACTTCTTCTTTAGTATTAGGTTGAATTAAATTTGAGATATTTTTATATACACTATTATTTTCATTATTTGTATTGTTCATTGTGACCTCCTTTTAAGGGCGAACGGGCTTTATTATAACAGAATTATCATTGCTTTGTCAATAATAATTCTTATTTTGCCTCATATAGTCCTTTTTCTTATGGTATAATAGTATCAGGTGATATTGTGGATGGATTTCTTTTTATAAATAAACCTATTAATTTAACTAGTAGAGATGTTGTTAATGAAATATGTAGAATTTATGGAGTATCTAGGGTAGGACATACAGGGACTCTTGATCCAATTGCAACAGGGGTTTTAATAATAGCTTTAGGAATGGGTACTAAGCTGATTGATGAGTTGACAACTGAAGATAAGTCTTATATAGCAAGTGCTAAAATGGGTATATTAACTGATACTTTAGATATAACGGGAGAGGTAGTAGCAACTAGTATATTAAGAGAAGTAACAAAAACAGAGTTAGATGATATCTTACAGTCTTTTGTGGGGACTATTTCTCAGACAGTACCTCTTTATTCAGCGGTAAGAGTAAATGGCAGAAAACTTTATGAGTATGGAAGATTACATATTCCAGTTACTTTACCTAAACGGACAGTAGTTATTAATCAAATAGAGCTTTTAGAATTAACGGCTGATACTTTTACTTTTAAAGTTAGTGTTAGTAAAGGTACTTATATTAGAAGCTTGATAAAAGATATTGGAGATAAGTTAAAAATACCTTGTTCTATGTGTGCTTTATGTAGAATTAAGCAGGGTAATATTTCTCTTGATGAATGTATAGAACTAAACCAGGTTAGTAAGGATACTCAGCTTATTACTATTGATTCTGTTTTAAGGGGTTATCCTAGTTATATAGTAAATAGAGTAGAAGAAGGACATATTTATGATGGAGTTCCACTTAATAATTTAGGATATACTACTAAGGTGAAAATATATACAACAGAGGGTAAATTAATTGCTTTATATAAAGTAAATGAGGTTAATGATAAACAGCTGGTAATGGATAGATTATTTGTTAGAAGGGAAGAACTATGAAAAGATTAAATGAATTGTATGATATAGATAGTACTATAGAAATTAAAGGTATTAAGATAAATTCTAAGGAAATTGAACCAGGGGATTTATTTATTTGTACTATGGGGGTAAGTGTAGATAGGCATGATTTTATAGAGGACGCTATTAAAAATGGAGCAGTTGCCCTTGTTGTAAGTAGAGAAGTTGTAGCAAGTGTTCCAGTTATAAAAGTTGCTAATACTAATCAAGAATTACCACTATTAATGGCAAGATTTTATGATCATCCGGAAGATAAATTAACAATGATTGGAGTAACTGGTACTAATGGTAAGACAACAGTTGCTTTAATTATTCAAGATTTACTAGGTAAAGATAAATGTGGTTATATAGGAACAAATGGTTTAATATATGCTAATGTAGCTGAGACAATTAGAAACTCGACTCCTGATTCTGATCGATTATTTCCTTATTTTAGGACATTTGTAGATAATCGAATTCAGTATGTCAGTATGGAAACATCTAGTGAGGCTTTTTATAGAAAAAGATTAACAACAATTCAGTATCAGGTTAGTATTTTAACAAATATTACAGAAGATCATCTAAATATTCATAAGACTCTTGAGAATTATGTCAGTTGTAAATGTGAGTTATTTAAGCAAACAAAAGATACAGGCTATGCTATTTTAAATATAGATGATGCTTATTATGAAAGAGTTAAAAGTATAACAAGGGGTACTGTTTTAACTTATGGTAAATCAGTACTAGCAGATTTTAGGATTTTAGATATTAGGCTTATGAATAATCAAACTGATATTACGGTTGCTTATAAAGGTAGTACTTATCAAATAGTTAGTCCTTTATTAGGGGAGTTTAATGTTTATAATTTAAGTGCTGCTATTTTAGCTGTAATTGCTTTAGGTTATGATATATCTACAGTGTTAGCTAGAATAACTAATATAACACCTATTAATGGGCGCCTTGAGTCTTTAAAGTTTGGGCAAAAGTATCAAATAATTTTAGATTATGCTCATACTACTGACGCTTTGGATAAGGTTTTAACATATTTGGGTAGTGTTAAAAAAGGCAGATTAATTACAGTTACTGGAGCAGCAGGAGGTAGAGAACATGAGAAAAGACCGGTTATTGGGAAAATAGTGTTAGAAAAATCTGACTATGTAATATTTACTAGTGATGATCCTAGAAATGAAGATGTAAATCAGATTATTAAAGATTTGATAGGAGATAGTAAAAATACTAATTATGAGATTATTACTGATAGGTCTAAGGCAATAGAAAAGGCTTTAAAAATAGCAGAGGATAATGATATTATTTTATTAGCGGGAAAAGGAAGAGATAATTATATGGCTATAGGAGATGAATATCTTCCTTATAGTGAATATGAAGAGGTAAAGAAATACATGTCGAATTAAGTCTTAATAATGTTAAAAAACATATAATCTAGTGAGGTGATTATATGCTTTTTAATTTACTCCATCTGATTAAGGGGGCACTTTTTTTTACAGCATCTTACTCTAATAATGTTTTTCCTGAACCATTAGCTCCTAAAGAGGAAGCTATCTATATAGAAAAAGCTAGGTTAGGGGATAAGGAAGCTAGAAATATGCTAATTGAACATAATTTAAGATTAGTAGCTCACATAGTGAAAAAGTTTGAGCATTCTATAAATGATCAAGATGATCTAATTAGTATAGGAACTATAGGTTTAATTAAAGGAGTAGATTCTTTTTCCAAGAGCCATGGGACTAGAATTACTACTTATTGTGCTAGGTGTATAGAAAATGAAATACTTATGTATTTTAGAAGTAATAATAAAAACCTGAAAAATATTTCTATTAATGAATCAGTAGGATTTGATAAGGATGGTAATGAGATAACTATAGTTGATATATTAAAAACTGTTAGTCCTGATTATGTTGATGAAATTAGTAAAAGAGATAGTTTAGAATTATTAAATAAATATTTGACTATTTTAAGTCCTAGAGAAAGGGAAATATTATCAAGAAGATATGGTTTAAATAATAGAGATGAACAAACTCAAAAAGTTATTGCTAAAGAATTAAGTATTTCTAGAAGTTATGTTTCTAGAATAGAAAAAAGAGCATTAACTAAAATACTTAGAGAATTTATGAAAAATAAGAATCATTATCAAGAAGAATACTAGCATTAAGGAGGATTTTATAATCCTTTCTTTTTTTTAAAATCATCCTATGTTATAATAAGAGAAATAAATATTTCTAGTGATTTAAGAATATGAAAGTGGGTAATATAGATGAATGAAAAGCCTATCTTTGGAGTTTATGGTTATCCTAAGAACTTTTTTAGTAGTGAACTTGGTAGTAGAAGAGAAAATATTTTTAAATGGTTATTTGAACATAACCTCAATGCTTTAGAGTTAGACTGGACATATGGAACTTTTATGAATGAAAAAAGGGCTAATAGATATAGAGAACTGGCTAGTATTTATAAGATTAAGTTAAGCCTCCATGCACCTAAGAATATAGACTTTATTTCTCCTAATAGAAATACTCAGTTATTTAGTCTTAACCAGCTTAAAAGGGCTTTAGAACAAGCTAGTAAACTTAGTTGTTCAGATTTAGTAGTGGGACTTGGACTTAGTAATAAAGAAGCAGATATAACAGCTTTAATAAATAGATTAACTAAAGAAATAGGACCAATAATTAAGAAATATCCTCAGATTAATATTCATTTTGAACCGGCTTTAAAAATTAATGAATTTGGTAGTTTAGAAGAGTTATTATTACTTTGTAAGAAGTTACATACTTATCCATATATTAATTTAATGAATTTTCATGCTTATTTAGGGGGAACTTTAATTAATAGAGAAAAGATAATTCATATATTCAAACAAGTAATAGCTAGTTTAGGTATGGAAGTATTACCAAAATTAATGGTTTCTATTTGTCCTATTGCTTATCAACATGGAGTAATATGCCCTAAGACTTTTGGGGAAGAACATCTAGGACAATTATCTTTATTTGACTCTAATTCAACTTATTATCCTAAAGCTAATGATTATATAGAAGCTATTTTAAAACTAAATATAAGACCTGTTACTATTAGTCGTACTTATCAAAGTGAAGAGTTAGGAGCTATGAGGTTAAGAGACAGTTATTTCTTTAATGAATTAAAACAAAATAATAGGGTAAAATAAATTTGTCACTTGTTTGACATTTTTTAAGTTGGTTATTATGGACTTAAAAAAGTATATTTAGTATAATTAGAGCGAAATAGAAATAAGTGAGGCAATATATGAAAATAGAGAAAAAGAAACAATTAACAAAGAAGAATAAATTAATAACACCTAAGAATAAAATAGCTAGTTCTAGTATAGTGCCTGATTATGATCAATATAAAGTAGTAAGAAAATGGAATAAAGCTAATACTATAATGGTTTTATCTATAGTATTAGTAGTATTAAGTAGTTTGTTTGCTCTTTATTATTTTTTTGTTTTACCTAGTATTAAATTAAATGGTAGTTATAAGACTGAGATAATTTATCCTAATACTTATAAAGAAGAGGGAGTAATCTTAGAAAGATTTGGGAAAAAGATTAATAAGGATATTAAAATAAGTGGGAATGTCGATAGTACTAAGTTAGGTAAATATACTATTAAGTATACTTATAAGGGATTATTAATTAGTAAAACTGCTAAAAGAATAGTTACTGTTATTGATAATGAAAAACCAGTTATAACTTTAAAAGGGAAATTAGAGACTAATAGTTGTCCAGGGAGAGATTATAAGGAAGAAGGATATACAGTTACTGATAATTATGATAAGGATTTAAGTTCTTCAGTTAAAATAGATAAGACTGATTCGGGGTTTACTTATAGTGTTACTGATTCTGGTAATAATAGTTTTAGTATTTCTAGAAAAGTAAATTATGTGGATAAAGAGGCTCCTGTTATTACTTTAAAGGGTGGTAATACAGTATATCAGTTAGTGGGGACAGATTATAAGGAAGAAGGATATACGGCTATAGATGAGTGTGAGGGGGATTATACTAGTTCTATTTCGGTATCAGGAACGGTTAATAAGGATGTAGTTGGGACTTATATATTAACTTATAGTGTTACAGATAAACAGGGTAATACTGCTAAGGTAACAAGAAGGGTTATAGTTACTAAGAGTATTAATAAAGAAATAGGGAAGGCTGGAGTTGTTTATTTAACTTTTGATGATGGACCAGATAATAATAGTACAGCTAGGATTTTAGATGTATTAAAGAAGTATAATGTTAAAGCTACTTTCTTTGTAACAATGAATGGCTCAGATGCCTTAATTAAAAGGGAATATGAAGAGGGGCATACAGTTGGGCTACATACAGCATCTCATAACTATAAGACCTGTTATACAAGCGCAGAGTCATACTTTAATGACTTATCTATAGTTAGTAATAGAGTTAAGAGAATAACGGGGTTAGATTCTAAGATTATTAGATTCCCGGGAGGTAGTTCTAATACTATTAGTAGGCGTTACAATAAAGGAATTATGACTTATTTAGCTAAAGAGGTAATTAATAGAGGTTATCGTTATTATGACTGGAATATTTCATCAGGAGATGCAGGAGATACTAAAGATCCTAAAAAGATTGTCAGTAATATTAATAAGTATTTAAGTAAGGATAAGGCTAATATGATATTGATGCATGATGTTAAATCTTATACAGCTGATGCTATAGAAGATGTTATTAAAAGTATAATGGCTAAAGGTTATACCTTTGAAGCAATAGATATGAATACCTCTATGGTAAAACAAGCTATAAATAACTAATTATATCTTTTTAAGTAATTATTATATATAATAGACCTAGGTGATAATATGAATTTATTTCTTCCTAGTATGTATAAAAAGAGTATTTATACAATTGATTATAGTAAATTAAAAAAAGCTAATATTAGATATCTAATCTTTGATTTAGATAATACTATTGGTTTAATAAAAGAAACTGAGCCTAGCATTAAAACTAAAAAATTATTTCAAGAGTTAAGTGCTAACTTTGAGATTATTGTTATTTCTAATAATACTAAAAAGAGAGTAACAAGTTTTTTAATGGGATTAGATATTACTTTAGTATCTTTTGCATTTAAACCATTTACTAAGGGATTAAGGAAAATATCGAAAAAGTTTAACTGTTCTAAAGAAGAAATGATTATTATTGGAGACCAACTGTTAACTGATATATTAGCAGGAAAGAGATATAAAATTAAAACTATTTTAGTAGATCCTTTAGGTAAAAAGGATTTAGCAATTACTAGTATAAGTCGTTTAATAGAAAAGAAGATATTTAATTATTATAAGAAACAAGGACTATTAGAAAGAGGTAAGTATTATGACTAAGGTAAAGACCTGTATAGGATGTGGAGTTGAACTACAAGACGCTAATATGCTACTAGAAGGATATGTTACTTCTGTTGAAAATGATTTATGTCAGAGATGTTTTAGAATGAAAAATTATGGGGAATATCAGATTATTACTAAGTCTAATGAAGATTATATAAATATCTTAAAGAGTGTAGGTAAAACTAAAGATTTAGTTTTATTTATAGTAGATTTATGTAATTTAGATAAAGATATTAATTATATTAGAGAATATATCTCTAATAATACTATTTTAGTATTAAATAAAAGAGATGTTTTACCTAAGAGTGTTAAAGATGAGAAAATATTAGAATATATAAGGGAATTAACAGATAGTTATTTAGATATAGTTATTATTAGTTGTAAGAATAATTATCAATTGGATTTATTATATAGTAAAATAGAAAAATATAAGAATAGTAAAAAGGTATATGTGGTAGGACATACTAATGTTGGTAAAAGTAGTTTAATTAATCAAATGATGAAGAACTATTCTGATGATACTAGAGAATTAACTATTTCACCACTTCCTTCTACTACTTTAAATAAAGTGGAAATTAAGCTTAATAAAGATTTAACATTAATAGATACACCAGGTTTGGTAGATAGAGGTAATTTAGTTAATTATATTGATAATGATACTTTAAAGAGAGTTAATTCTAAAGTTGAAATGAAGCCATCTACTTTTGCAATAAAGAAGGGGCAGTGTTTAATAATAGATGATTTAGCTAGAATTGATTATGTAGCGGGGGAGAAGAATAGTTTTACTGTTTATATGTCTAATAATGTTGTAGTTAAAAAGATGAATGCTTTAAAACAAGATAGATTAAAAGATTTAGCTAAGACTAGTTATGATATGAAGTATAGGGATGATTTAGTTATAAATGGATTAGGTTGGGTTAAAGTAGTAGATAAATGTCAGATAGATTTATATATAGATAAAAATGTAGAAGTATTTACTAGAGATTCTATTATTTAAAGAAGAACTTGTAATTGCTATTAAAAAGAGATACAATAATTGTATAAGGTAGGTACTAAGTATGAAGGATAAGAGAGTGTTAAAACAAGCTGGAAATATCCCGGGGGGGGGGTACTTTAGTCTATTAAAAGATAAACTAAGTACTATTAATAAAACTAA
>JAVWCU010000041.1:0-8140 GCA_036648855.1 Bacilli bacterium | reverse complement strand
TATTTGACAAATTCCTTTTAGTAGTGTATAATACAACGCATAAAGAAGAAGGGGTGTTTAAAATGTCAAAGATACAAGAAAATAAAACTTATTTAATTTTACCTGATCAATTAGAAAAGATAAGAGAGATTCAAAAAAGTTCAAGAGTGAGTATAGAAAAAAGAATTTTAGAAAAAAGACAAGGCGGTACAAGTATTAAATTAGACGGAAGTGATGGCTTTTCCGGAGGAACCGTTAGAACTATTAATGATCCACTAATTGAATATAATAGTGATTTAATAGAGCAATCTACTAGGATTTTATCTAACTACGAGTTAGTTAAATATCAACCTAATTTTATTGATGTAGGAACTGTATTTATTGCAGATATGCATTATGCAAATGGTATTGAAGAAGAAGAAATGATGCAATTTGTAGATACTACTTTAGGAATGTCAATTAATGAAATGGATCAATATATTGCTAGGGAGTCAGAATATGGTAAATATTTTGATGGTAAAAGAGTTGGAGAAGAAATCAGATATACAGTAAGTAAAGGTAAAGAAGTAAGAGGAATAATTACAGATATTCTTCCAGCTGATAAAGCTAAAACATTCTGTAAGTTTTAACAAGAAGTATAATTCTTGTTTTTTTTTGTTATTTCTTATATAATTAGAAAACAAGAGGAGGGGTATTTTGAAAGTAAAATATAATTTATTACATAATGATAAAGAAACAGGGGCTAGATATGGGACTTTAGAGACAAACCATGGAACTTTTGAAACACCTATGTTTATGCCAGTAGGAACAAGAGCTACAGTTAAAATGTTAACACCTGAGGAATTATATGATTGTAAAGCCGGGATAATTTTAGCTAATACTTATCATTTATGGCTTAAACCTGGAGAAGATTTAATAAAACAGGCTGGTGGAGTAAGAAAGTTTATGAATTATAAAGGACCTATGCTTACTGATAGTGGAGGTTTTCAGGTCTTTTCTTTAGCTAAACCAAAAGATATTACAGAAGAAGGAGTTCATTTTAAGAGTCATATAGATGGCTCAAAGTTATTTTTAACTCCGGAACTTAGTATTCAAATTCAGAATAAATTAGATAGTGATATAGCAATGAGTTTTGATGAATGTCCACCTTTTCCGGTTGATCATGATTATATGAAAAAATCTGTAGATAGGACTCTCAGATGGGCAAAAAGAGGTTATGATACGCACTCTAATCAAGAACAGTCATTATTTGGAATTGTTCAAGGAGGAGAGTTTGCTGATTTACGTAAATATAGTGCTGAAGAAACAGTTAAAATGAATTTTGATGGATATAGTATTGGTGGAACTTCGGTTGGAGAAGATAAAGAAACAATGTTAAAGATGATAGAAAATTCTACACCTTATTTACCAACAGATAAAGTTAGATATTTAATGGGTGTAGGTGAACCTATGGATATTATTGAAGGAGTTATTAGGGGAGTAGATATTTTTGATTGTGTTTTACCAACTAGGATAGCTAGACATGGAAATGCGTTTACTAGACATGGTAAAATTAATTTGAAAAATTTGAAGTTTAGAGAAGATTTTACACCATTAGATGAAGAATGTGACTGTTATACGTGTAAAAACTATACTAGGGCTTATATTAGACATTTAGTAACAACTGATGAAGCATTAGGTGGAAGACTATTATCTATCCATAATATTCGCTTTTTAATTAAGTTGACTGAAGAATTAAGAGAAGCAATAAAGACTGATAAATTATTAGAATATAAAGACAAGTTTAAAAGTAAGTATGAAGGATCTAATAGTTAAGATATTTGCTAAAAACTTAAGTTAAAAGATACAATTATAGGAAAACTTAGTATTTTAGAAGAACTAAGTTTTTTCTTTAAAGTAATTGTCAAAGTTCATACATTAATGTATAATGAATTTAGAATAGGGGTGTCAATATGGCTAAGAAAGCTAAGAAACTTAATAAACCTAAATTTAATGAAATGAAGTTAAGACAAATTCTAATAATAATTTTAATGACTTTAGTAGTTGCGGGTATTTGTGCAGGATTTACTTATATTTGGGCAGTAATGAGTAAAGATAATTCTAAAAACATAGTAAAGACTACATCACTAGAGGTAATGGTAGAGGATACTAAGAATTCATCTTTAGTAATAAAAGATGTAATACCTATGACAGAAATAGGGGGTCTTAGTACTAATCCTTATCATTTTACTTTAAAAAATACGGGTAGTAAGCCTGTTAATTACTCTTTATCTTTAGTAAGTGATGAAGAGGCTATTAACAAATGTAAGAATGAAAGTAAGGATAAAACTTGTTTAGTAGTAACTCCAGATGTTCTTCGTTATTCATTAAAGAAAAATGGTAATATTTTATCAACCGGACTTCTAAGAGATAATGCTGGGGTTATTGATATGGGTAATATTACTAATAGTGGTGATAATAAGGTTTCATATGAATTAAAGATATGGGTAGATTATGAAACTAATGAGAATACAGAAGGCGCTCAGTTTTTTGGTAAGTTAGATGTTAAAGCTCAAATAAGTAAATAGAA
This sequence comes from Bacilli bacterium, assembly GCA_036648855.1. GTDB lineage: Bacteria > Bacillota_I > Bacilli_A > RF39 > UBA660 > Faecenecus. Next base: position 5,592 of record JAVWCU010000041.1, on the reverse strand, counting down.
AATATTAAGTATGTTGATTAAGTTGACATACTTTTTTTGTGTGACTAAATTGTTATAATAATTGTCACTTTAAAGTCATTTCTTTATAGTACTATGGGATTATTAGAAAGGAGTTATCTATGTATAAGGAAAATTATAATAAGGTAGTTTTAACTATTACAATATTATTGATTACTTTTTTAATTAATTGTGGAATAATATATATATATTTTACTAGCTTAAAGCAAGATAGTAGTCTTGTGAATAGTTTGGACGTATTAACAATTACTAATATAGAAAGAGAAAAGGTGTAATGATGGAAATATTAAAAGTTATGGATTTATCAAAAACTTATGGAAAGAATGAGACTTTAGTTAGAGCTTTAGATAAAGTTAGTTTTTCTATAAATAAAGGAGAGTTTGTAGCTATTGTTGGAGCTTCAGGTTCTGGTAAAAGTACGCTTCTTCATATTTTAGGTGGAGTAGATACTCCAACTTCTGGAAAAGTCTATGTTGACGGAGAAGATATTTATCAGCTAAATGAAACTAATTTAGCAATATTTAGAAGAAGACAGGTAGGATTAATTTACCAGTTCTATAATTTAATACCTATTTTAAATGTAGCAGAAAATATAACTTTACCAATTTTACTAGATAATAAGAAAGTAGATGAGATGTATCTTCAAGAGTTAATTAGTACTCTAAATTTAGCTGATCGTGTAAAACACTTACCTAATGAATTATCTGGAGGACAGCAACAAAGAGTATCAATAGGTAGGGCTTTAATGAATCATCCAGCTTTATTACTAGCAGATGAACCAACTGGTAATTTAGATTCAAAAGCTAGTAGAGAAATCATTGAGTTACTTAAATTATCTAATCAAAAATATAAACAAACAATTATTATGATTACCCATGATCATTCTCTTGCTTTAAATGCTAAAAGAATTATTACTTTAGATGATGGACATATTGTAAGTGATGAGCAGGTGCAGTAATGGACATTTTAAATAAACTTACTTTAAGGCATTTAAGATTGAATAAAAAAAGGACAACAGTCACTATTATTGGTATTATATTATCAGCAGCTCTAATGGTTGGAATAGGGACAATTGCATCAACAATGAGGGAGTTTCAACTAGAGGATATAAAAAAATCTTCGGGCTTACAACATGCTACTTTAAATGAAGTACCATATAAAAATATAAAATATATTGCTAATAACATGACAGTAGAAGATTATTACTTACATTATAGTTTAGGCTATGCTGTTTTAAATGGAGGCACTAATGAATTTAAACCATATCTTCATTTAGAGACTGCTAATCAGTCTTACTTGAATACTGCCACTGTTTTAGAGGGCAGATTACCTAAAAATGATAAAGAAATAATTATTTCTAAACATATTAAAGATAATGGGGGAGTTAGTTATAAAGTTGGAGATACATTAAAACTCACTTTAGGAGTTAGGACTCTTCCTCCAGATAATATAGAGCTTAAGCAGAGTCATCCCTTTGATACTAAAGAAGTGTTTGTGCCTAAGAATAACTCTGAATATGTAATAGTTGGAATAATGGATAGAAGGTATGATGAGCCTCATCAAGCACCCGGTTATACTATTTTAACTAAAGAGGTTAAGCCTTTAATATCTGAAAACTCTTTAATACCAGTTTCTATTATTTATAAACAAGTTAAAGATATTGCTAAAAAAAGTGAAGATATTGCTTCTAGAGTAGGATCTCCTACTTATGAGGTTAAGAATTTTAAAACTGAGCAAACTGAATTAAAACCTCTTATTGATTATAATGAGTCATTGCTTTCTTTTTATGGAGCTAGTACTTATGAAAATATTAATACTACAATGATCTTAGTAATAACATTAGTTTTAACTCTTATAGCAGTAGGGTGTGCTTTAGTAATTTATAATTCTTTTGCTATCTCTGTTATGGAAAGAAAAAAGCAATTTGGTTTGTTTTCAAGTATAGGAGCAACTAAATTACAACTGCGTAAAACGGTTTTCTTTGAAGCTTTAGTTGTTGGAGCAATTGGAATTCCTCTAGGTGTTTTATCAGGAATATTTGGAATTTGGGTAGTAATTCAAATAGTTAATGCTTTGTTACCAAGTGTTTTCGTTGTTCCTTTAAGACTTTCTTTATATCCGTTATTTATAATTATTCCTATTATTTATATGATAATAACTATAATTATATCAGCTTTTCTTCCGGCTTTTAAAGCTTCTAGAATATCTCCAATTGAAGCTATTAGATTAAGTGATGATATTAAAATGAATAAAAGGCGAATTAAAACTAGCCGTCTCACTAATAAGCTTTTTGGAATAGAGGGTGAACTAGCTTTAAAAAATATGAAGAGAAATAAAAATAAATATAGAATTACTATTATTAGTTTAGTAGTTAGTATTGTTTTATTTATTGGCTTTTCTACCTTTGTAGAATACGGAAATAGGGCTACTTCAACTTTTATGAATATTGCTGATTATGATTTAATACTTTATCAAAACAGTAGTCAGTTAGATGAAATAAAGAAAACTAAAGAATTTGTAAAGAATTTACCGGAATTAGATAGTTATGTAATGCTTAATTACTTAAATTTAGCGGGTAATCAAAGTGTTTTACTGCCTCTAGATATTTCTAAAGATTATAGTAAAGCTTATTTAAAAATGTTGGAAACTTATAATATATCTCATAAAGATATGGCTTATAAAGATATGGCTGAATTTCCAGGGATTCCTATTAATATTGAAGTGTTAGATAATAAATCTTATCAACTTTATTTAAAATCATTAAATTTAAATGAGAAAGATTACAGTGGCTCGCAAGTTAAATTAATTTTAGCTAATCAACTAACTTTTAAAGAGCCTGCTACTGGTAAGTCAATGACCATTGATGTTTATAATCCTAAGAGTATTCCTAATTTTAAATTTAATTTAGAAACTAGTAATTTAGGAAAATCAGAAACTGTTACTAAAAATTATCCTATTACTACTGTTAATAAAGAACCGTATTTAGTAAATTCCGATGGGGCAGTTTTCTATATATCTGAAGCTATGCAAGCAACCTTGGAAAAAGATTTTATTCCTTCTTCTGATAAAAATAAGCTAGGGTATAATATTGATATTAGAATAAAAGATAAGCAGTTTAAGGCTGTTTACCAAAAACTAAAAGCTCTTAATACTCCTAATTTATCTATTATAAATTATGCTGAAGAAAGGGAAACTGAACGGAATTTAATTTTTATAATTGGGTTATTATTATATGGGTTTATTTCGTTAGTGACCTTGATAGGAGTAACTAGTGTCTTTAATACTATTACTACTTCTATTGCACTTAGAAGAAAAGAATTTGCAGTTTTAAGAAGTATCGGTTTATCTCCAAAAGGGTTTAGGAAAATAATTTGTTTTGAAAGTTTCCTATATGGTTATAAAGCTCTTATAGTGGGGTTACCTTTGTCATTTATTGTTATATTACTATTTAATTATAGCTTTAGTAGTATGAATAATGCGGGTTTAATAATGCCTTGGATGGCAATTATAATCTGTATACTAGCAGTATTTATAATTACTTTCTTAACAATGATTTATGCTTCTCACAAAATAGCAAAAGAAAATATTTTAGATGCAATTAGAGAAGAAAATATTTAAACGACAAAATATGCTTATCTAGTACTTTAAACTTATAATTAAAAGTAGGGTGATTAGATGAGATTTAAAAAATGTTTAGTAGCAGTAACTATTTTGGTTACTGCTATTATAATAATTTCTTTGTTTGTTCCTAAGCCCAGTTCATTAATTTTAGAATTTCCTAAAATTCAAGATGAGAAGAAAGCTATATTTGTCTCTTATATTGAATATCAAGATTATATAAAGAATCAGGATATTAGAACGGCTAAAGCTAATTTAATTACAATGCTAGATAATATGGAAAAATTGGGATTTAATATGATTATTGCTCATGTTAGATCTTTTTCTGATGCAGTTTATCCTTCTAAGTTATTTCCAAGTAGTGAGGTTATAGTTAATAAAGAAGGGGATGAATTACCCTTTGATATATTAGAATTTATAATAGAAGAAGCTCATTTAAGACAGATTGAAATTCATGCTTGGATTAATCCTTATAGAATAAGAAATAGTACAAATATAGATTCTATTTCTAAAAATAATCCTTGCTATAAGTGGTTAGGTTCTAATAAATTAAAGGTTATTCCTAATAAAGGGATATTTTATAATCCTGCTAGTAGGGAAGTAAGAGATTTAGTTTTAGAGGGGATTAAGGAAATATTAGATAATTATGAAGTGGATGGTATTCATTTTGATGATTATTTTTATCCTGATCATGAGATAGATAGAGATAATTATGCTAGTTATATTAATGAGGGTGGGAAACTTTCTTTAACTGATTATCGTTTAGAAGAAGTAAATAAATTAGTTAGAGCAACATATGAATTAGTTCATTCATATAATAAAATTTTTGGTATTAGTCCAGAAGGTAATATTGATAATAATTATGCCTCTAATTATGCAGATACTAAGAGGTGGATGGGAGAAAAGGGTTATATAGATTATATTATGCCTCAAATATATTTTGGGTTTTTAAATGAGAGGAAACCATTTTTAAAGACAATTTTAGAGTGGAATAGTTATATTAAATTAGATGATATTAAACTACTTCCAGCGCTTGCTTTTTATAAGACGGGAAGTAAAGATAATTATGCTGTTTCTGGAAGTACAGAGTGGCAAGATAATCAAAATATAATTATGAAACAAGTTATTGCTAGTCGTGGAGTTTCTCATTATATGGGTTTTTCTTTATTTAGATATGATTATATCTTTGGAGATAGGTATAAAACTGAAACTACTATGAAGGAAACAGAAGAATTATTGAAACTGCTAATTCATAGTTAAAAATATGTGATATACTTTTGATGTAAGAAACTTTACATTAGGAGGACTAAATGGTAAATAAATATTATCGAAGGGAAAATGGGGGAATAGTAAAATTAACTAATGATGTTAATTTTTATTATTTAAGTAAAGAAGGGTTATGGGTTAATTATCAACAAGGTATTTCTATGTTTGTAGATGAAAATATTGAGTTTGAGGAGCTAGATGAGGATACTGTTAATGCTATTATTAGGGAGTGCCTTCATCCTGGTATTATTACAAATAATAAAATTGAAAATTCGGGTGGACAAAATAATATAGTTTATCCAGAGTTAACTAAAAAAGCAAAAAAGAATTTGCTATAGTTATGTTTGTTTGTATTTAATACTTAGTGTTTTAATGGTAACACTACAGCACTAATATTCCTTAGTTAGAACTTCATATTGAAATATGATTAAAATAATAGTATACTAAACATAAAGATAGAGGTGGATAGATGAAACTAAATCATAAGGGTTTTACTTTAATTGAATTGTTGGGAGTTCTTGTTATTTTAAGTGTTATTATGTTAATTGCTGTTCCTAATGTTATGTCTATTATGGATAGGAATAAAAAAGATATTTATATAGCAGATGCTAAGAAATTAGTGACAATGGCTGAATATGCTATTAGAAGTGATACTAGTATTCCACTTCCTAGTCCTACTGAAATAATAGT
>JAVWCU010000040.1:0-8224 GCA_036648855.1 Bacilli bacterium | reverse complement strand
ATATTATAATTTATATACAGGAACAACAGGTTTAAAAGGAGATGCAACTAACGTTGACGGCACTCAAAACTGGTATGGGGACTTCTTTAGGTTTGTGGATGCTAACGGCACTTGGTTTGTTCGAGGGGGCGGCTACGATAGCACTACGGGGGCAGGCATTTTCTATACTAGCGTCAGCTACGGTCACGCGTACAGTCCCTTCTCCAGTCGGGTTTCTGCCAGGCCATAGACTTTGCTGATTTGGAGTCGTAAACATTTTAAAGTTAAAGAGTCATAAATATGAAAATATTTAGGATTCTTTTTATTATACTTAGATTATCTCATATTAGAAGGATGATATAAGCATGATACAAGATATATCTATAGAGAATATGTTAATATAAGGTGATTAGATTAACCTTTTTAATTTACATAAAATATTTTTTTCTTGTCTAAAAATTAATCTTCATGTATACTATATAAGTATTGGAGGAGATTATTATGGCAGAAAAAGAAAATAAGAATAAACATGTTATAACTATTAAAGTAGAAGGTCCTAAATGGGATGTAGCTATGGATAAAGCTTTTGATAAGAAAGTAAAAGATGCAAAAGTAGATGGATTTAGACAAGGACATGTTCCTAGAGAAATCTATGAAAAGAAGTTTGGTAAAGAGTCATTATTTATGGATGCAGCTGATTCTGTTTTACAGGATGCATATATGGAAGCAATTGAGTCTAGTAAGTTAGTGCCAGTTTTACAACCAGAAGTTAATTTAAGTAGTATTACAGAAACAGGTGTAGAGTTTGCTTTTACTATTATAACTAAACCTGCAGTAGTAGTAAAAAAATATAAAGGATTAAAGATTGCTAAAGAAAAAGTAGAGGTTACGGAGGCTGAAATAGCTGAAGAAATTGGTAAACTTACTAAGAAGTATACTGAACTTGAATTAAAAGATGGAGCAGTAGAAAATGGAGATTTAGCAATTATTGATTTTGAAGGATTTAATGATGGAGTAGCTTTTGATGGTGGAAAAGGTGAGAACTATTCATTAGAGATTGGAAGTAATACTTTTATTCCGGGATTTGAAGAACAAGTTATTGGACTTAAAGCAGGAGAAGATAAAGATATTAATGTAGTATTCCCTGATGATTATCCACAAGAAGAATTAAAGGGTAAAGCAGTAGTATTTAAGATACATGTTAATGAAGTAAAAGAGAAAATAGAGAGAGAATTAGATGCTGAATTCTTTGAAGATTTAGGGATGGAAGGGGTTAATTCTAAAGAAACTTTAGAAGCTGAGATTAAACTTAATATTAATGCTAGAAAAGATATGGATGCTGAGAATAAATATGTTGATTCTATTCTTGATGCTGTTGGAAAACAAGTTGAAGTAGAGATACCAGATGAAATGGTTAATGAAGAAGTTGATCGTTTGATGGGTAGATTTGAAGAGAATATGAAGATGCAGGGAATATCACTTGATGTTTATTATCAATTTACTAAGTCAACAGAAACAGATCTTAGAAATAATATGGAACATGAAGCTTTTAAAAATGTTTTATATCGTTTAATGCTAGAAGAAATAGTAAAGCAAGAACAGATAGTTGTTAGTCTTGAAGAAACTAATAAAGAGGCAGATAATTTAGCAGAAAAATATAAGATGGAAAAAGAAGAGTTCTTAAAATTATTTGGAGGACTTGATATGATTACTTATGATTTAGAAATGCGTAAAGTAATTGAATTTTTAAAGGAAAATAATAAATAGATTATTTGGACTAAATTAATTTAGTCTTTTTTTTTAAAAATTTAAGTAATTACTTGTAAATTAAAGTTTATGAAAGTATACTTAAGTTATAGTAAAGGGGAATTTATTTATGAAAGACAAAAGAAGTTTACTGATGATAATATGTTTATTATTATCTATTATAGTTATAACGGTGGGAGTAACCTATGCCTTTTTTACATATGTAGGAATGGGTAATACAGAGAATACTATAACTACAGGAACATTAACATTTGTATATGATGAGAAGGCTTCTTTGGGAAATGGAATTAGTTTAACTAATTTACTTCCTCAAAGTGATACAGTAGGTGCCTCTTTAGTGGGAAGTAATCAAGTGTTTGATTTTCAAGTAATAGCAACAACTCATGGTTCACCTATTACTTATGAGGTAATAGCTGAGAAGGGAGCTAGTTCTACTTTAAATGAAGGTGTTGCTAAAGTATATTTAACAACTGTAGAAGGACAAACAGAGACACCAGTTTCAACTACAGTTAAGGATAATAAAGTAACAACTTATAATCAGTTAGTAAATACAAAAGCAAAAGGACAAGTAGGTAAAACTATATATCAAAGTGTTGTACCTATTAATCAGACTAATTATACGAAGTTATTTAGGTTAAGAATGTGGGTAAGTGATGAGGCAATAGGTTCTGCTAATGGGGAATGGAATTATAATAATAAGACTTTCTCTGTAAAAGTAAATGTTATTGCAAATGCTTTGGATAAGGGGGTTATAATTCCAACTCCAACTCCAACTTTAATTCCGACACCTACTCCGACTCCTATTCCTACACCTGTACCTACTCCGACACCTACTCCTGTTCCTCAAGGTAGGATTGATATTGCTAAGATGTCTGATTTGGTAGGAATTAATTACTCTGTTTGGTTTAATTATATGCAAAATAATACTGGTGGTTCTATTTATAATGTTTCTAATATATTAGGTGGAACTGGTAGTTTTGGTCCTGTTGGGGCTTTCCATTACTGGGCAGAGCCAGCTCTTGGTTATTATAAGAGCACTAATAAAGCCGTTATTAGGAATCATATGACTTTATTAGCGGACGCTGGGGTTGATTTTATTATTTTAGATAATACTAATCCTCGTAGTAATTGGATAGGGGGAACGGGTGCACTTGATCCTTCTACTCCATTTTATCAAATAGTAGTTGAACCAACTAAGGCTATTTTGGATACGATAGTAGCTATGCGTTTGGAAGGTTTAAAGACTCCATATGTTTTAAATTGGATGAGTACTGATGATGGATGGACTTTAACTAATGTTTTTCAAAATTTATTTTATAATACTTATGATGAATCAGGATTAGCGGCTTTAGGCTATAATAAAGCAGCTTACAGGGATATTTTTGTACACTGGGTAGGTTTACCTTTTATGTTAACAACAACAGAAATTAGAAACCCTGATAATGATTTAAACTATCGTAAGATGTGGGGCTTACAACCTACTGTTAAACCAGGTGAATGGTCTTATTTACAAAGGAATAATGCTAATAATTTGGGAACTAATTATGATGGGTCTTTTGAACAGATGAGTGTTTCAGTAGCGATGCAACAAACGAGAATGTCTAATACTGGTACTGCTTTAGGTAGACGAGGAGGTAATACTTTCTATGAACAATGGAGTAGAGCTTTTGCATCTAGACCTAAATATCTTACTTTAAGTTGGTGGAATGAGTGGGGAGCTGAGAGAATTGCTGCTACTGAGCCAGCTTGTACTACTTATTGTTTTACTGATAACTATAATCAGGAATATAGTAGGGATATTGAACCTATGAAGGGTGGTCATGGTAATACTTATTATTTAAGAATGAAAGAGTATATTAAAGCTTATAAGAATCATCAACCAGTACCAAAATTAGTAGATTAAAATATTAAGAGATTTTTATAAATCTCTTTTTTGTACTTAAATATTTCATTGCTTTTTTTAGTATTTAAGTTATAATAAGAAGCAGTACTTTCTAGGAGGGATATTTATGAGTAATACCAACTTACCAGTATTATTATTAAGGAATATGGTTTTATTTCCTTTTAGTGAAATCCGCTTAGAATTTGATGAATTAGAAGATAAACAGTTATTGTCTTTAGCTGAAGCTTACTATGGTAATGAGATATTAGTAGTAATACCTTTAGATTTATTAGAAGAAGATCCAGATATAAATGAATTACCTAAATGTGGGGTAGTAGGTTTTATTAAAATGAAAATGGATATGCCTAATGGTAAGACTAGGGTTACTATTGAAGGTAAAAGTCGAGTTAAGGTTAAGACTTATACTAAGGAAGAAAACTTAGTAGAAGCGAATATTGATTACAGTCAAAAAGAAGTTTTACCAGAGAATAAGGAATTAGCGTATATTAGGACTTTAACTAAAGAATTAGATGAATATACTAATGAAGTTCCAACTATGAGTAATACTTTATTACCTACTATTTTATCTTTAAGAACACTTACTAAGGTTACAGATATAATGGCTTTAACTCTCCCTGGTACTTTTTCAAGAAAAGTAGAATATATTGGAGAAATGAGTAGTATTACTAGAGCAGAGATGTTACTTGATGATATGAAACAAGATTTAGAAATACTTAAAATAGAACAGGAAATAGAAAATAAATTAACTAAGAAATTAGATAAGGAACAAAAGGATTATATATTAAGGGAAAGAATTCAACTAATTAAAGAGGAATTAGGAGATGTTATTGATAAGGATACAGAAATAGAAGAATTAAGAGCTCACATTCAAAGTTGTGCTTGTTCAGTTAAGGCTAAGAATAGATTATTACTGGAGTTATCTAGATATGAGGTAATGAATCCTAATTCTCCAGAGATGGGAACTATTAAGAATTATATCGATATTTTATTATCTTTACCTTGGGGTAATTATACTACTGATTGTGAGGATTTAAATATAGTTAAAAGTCGTTTAGACAATACTCATTATGGGTTAGATCAGGTTAAGACTAGGATATTAGAGTATTTAGCAGTTAAGCAAAATACTAAGGGTTTAAGGAGTCCGATTATTTGTTTAGTAGGACCTCCTGGTGTAGGTAAAACATCTTTAGCGGCTAGTATTGCTATAAGTTTAGGTAGAAATTTTACTAAGATATCAGTAGGGGGAGTAAGTGATGAAGCTGAGATAGTGGGACACCGCAGAACATACATTGGTTCAGCTCCAGGTTTGATTATTCAAGGAATGAAAAAAGCTGGAACTAATAACCCAGTATTTATTATTGATGAAATAGATAAAATGACTAAGGATATTAAGGGTGATCCAGCTTCGGCTTTACTTGAGGTGCTAGATCCTGAACAAAATCATGCATTTGTTGATCATTATATAGAAGAAGAATATGATTTATCTAAAGTTATGTTTATTACAACGGCTAATTATTTATATCAAATACCAGAAGCACTAAGAGATCGTTTAGAAATAGTAGAGTTATCTTCTTATACAGAGTATGAAAAACAAGATATTGCTTATAAGCATTTAATACCTAAACAGTTAGAAGAACATGGTTTAAAGAAAGAAGATGTAGCTTTTACCGAAGGGGTAATTTTAACTTTAATTAGAAATTATACTAAAGAAGCAGGAGTTAGAGAATTAGAGAGAATGATTGCTACTATTTTGAGAAAGATTGTTAAGGAACATATTATTACTGGTAAACAAGATATCTATGAAATAACTGATTATAATTTAGAAAAGTATTTAGGTAAAAAGAAGTTTATTTATAATGAAAGTGAAATATTTGGTTCAGTGGGAGTAGTGAATGGTTTAGCGTATACACCTTGTGGAGGAGATATTTTGCCAATTGAAGCAACTTTTTATCCGGGTAAAGGGCAACTTATCTTAACGGGGTCCTTGGGGGATGTAATGAAGGAATCTGCAACTTTATCTTTAAGCTATATAAAAAGTCATGCTGATGAGTTTCACATAGATGCTAGTATATTAGTAAATAATGATATTCATATTCATGTCCCAGAAGGGGCTGTTCCTAAAGATGGTCCTAGTGCAGGAGTTACAATTACTTCAACTTTATTATCTCTATTAACTAATACTAAAGTGCATACTAATATTGGAATGACAGGAGAAATGACTTTAAGAGGGAAAGTATTACCTATTGGGGGATTAAAAGAAAAAGTAATAGGAGCCCATCGAGGAGGTATAAGAAAAATCTTTATTCCTAGAATAAATGAAAAGGATTTAGATTCAATACCTGAAGAAGTAAAGAGTGAGATTAAGTTTATATTAGTAGATAATTATATGGATATATATAGAGAATTATTTAATAAGTTTAAGAGAAAGAGCATGAGTAATAATAAGGAATTAATTCAATTACCATTAAACTAGTTTTAGACTAGTTTTTTATTTAAAGATAATTATTTTTGAATATATGGAGATAAACCTCATATACTTAAATGAAAAGAGGGGAATATATGAAAAAGATAATACCAATTACTAGGGAAATTACTTTTAGAACTATGATTGGAGAAATAACTGAATTAGAGTTATCTATAGAACATGATAAACCAAGTGAGGATAATGTTGTTGAGGGTAGTTTACTAATTAAAGGTTTATATAAAATGACTAATGCTAGTCAAATAGAAGAAGAAATAAATGAGAAGTTGCCTATAACTATAGAGTTAGCAGATAAATATTCTACTACTAATATAGAAACTTCTATTGATGATTTTTACTATGAGATAATTAATGATAATATTTTAAGGGTAAGTGTGACAATTGCAGTTAATGGATTAGAGGAACAAGAAGAAGTAGAAAGTGTTTATACAGAAGCTAAGGAATTAGAATTAGACTTAGAACCAGTTAGAAATAATTCTACTAATTTTATGGCTTTAACTGATAAACCAGAGGTTAAGAGTAATGAGTTTGCAGAAGAAATACCAGTAGTTATTAAAACTCCAGATATTAATTTAGAAATAAAGGAACCACTTGTCAAAGAAGATAGTATGGGGTCTATATTTAGTGCTTTAGAACATACAGAAGAAACTTTTTCTACATACTTTGTTTATATAGTGAGAGAGAATGATACAATTGATAGTATATTAGCTAAGTATCAAATGACTAAAGAAGAGTTAAGTAATTATAATGAAATAGATAATATTAAACTGGGTAGTAAACTAATTATTCCTTGTATGACTCATGAGTAATTATGATGATTTTGTAAAAAAAAACAATTTAATTGTTAAAAAGTGTATTATAAAAAATAGTGCTATAGTAGTAGAGACAGATAAAGAGAAGTTAGTTCTAAAAAACAAGTTTAAAGATAAGAAGGAACTATTTAATTATTTAGAGTCAAGGGGATTTATTTACTTCCCTAAAATAATTGTAGATAATGATAATTATGAAGTATATTCTTTTATTGAGGATGTAGATACTCCTAAAGAACAAAAAGCAGAAGATATTATATATTTGATGAGTTTATTACATAATAAGACTACTTTTTATAAAGAGAGAGAATTAGATAAGATAAAGGCTTTTTATGAGAGTAAGATTGATAGTATTAATTATTTACTACATTATTATGAAGATTTACAGGTGGTAATTGAGAATAATATTTATATGGCTCCTAGTGAATATTTATTAATTAGAAATATTTCTTTTATTTATAATATGTTATCTTTAACTAGGAGTATGTTAGAAGAATGGTATAAGTTAATGTCTAAGACTGGTAAAAGAAGATATGTTTTAGCACATCATAATTTATTAATAAAGCATTATTTGAAAGATAAGCAGGGTTATTTTATTAGTTGGGATCAAGCTGATTTTGATATACCTATTTATGATTTTTATTTGTTTTATATAAAGAATAGATATGATTTAGATATAGAAATATTATTTGAAATGTATAAGGCTAAATACCCATTACTCCGGGAAGAAGAATTAGAGTTATATATATTGTTATCTTTACCAAATAAACTTATTTTAGGTTATGATGAATTACTGGGGGTAAAAGAAATATATGTAGAGTTAGAACGCTTAAAAAAAGCTCTGAGAATTATATCAAAGAGCAATAAGAAATATAGCCAAGAAGAGAAAGAAGAGTTCAATAACCAAAATAAAGACAAAGACTTTAGTAGCAATAAATAAGAGTAATATAGCTTGATATAAGACTATAATACCAATTGCATATAAGATAGCTAGGAAGAGGTTACTACCTCTTCTTTTTGATCTGCACATATCACATCTGCAGAAAAAACCATGATTTTTATTCCACATTTTACTATCACCTAATATAATATATGCAATATTTATGGATTGGGTAGTGCTTAAATGATAGAGATTAACTAGTCTTTATAATTGTAAATTTAAAATAATTAAGTTATAATTAATTATAGTAATATAAAGAGTAGGAGATAGTAATATGAAAAATAAAGGGTTTACTTTAATTGAACTATTATCAGTAATAGTTATTTTAGGAATATTAGCAGGTA
>JAVWCU010000039.1:0-9592 GCA_036648855.1 Bacilli bacterium | reverse complement strand
AATATATAGATTCATGGGGTAACAGATGTGAAAACGGAGCTATTTCCAAATAAAAGTTAGCTATTCAAATTCTCTAATAACATCAGTAAAAAAAATAGCAAACATTATGCTATTTCATTTTTTAATTTCTGAATATCCTCACTATCTAAATACTCATCATAATTCATTCGCCTATCAATTATTCCATCTGATAATAATTCTATTAAACGATTAGAAACTGTTTCCACTAATTGATGATCATGAGATGCAAATAATAATTCAGAGTCATATTTAACTAACCCGTTATTTAAACTTGTAATACTTTCCAAATCCAAATGTGCAGTAGGATCATCTAAAACTAATAGATTAGGTCCCTCTAACATAGCCTTAGATAACATACAACGAGCTTTTTCTCCTCCTGATAAAACCGGAACATGTTTAAAGACATCTTCTCCGGAAAATAACATTCTTCCTAAAAAGCCTCTTAAAATAGTCTCATCATCAACATTATAATAATGTCCCATCCACTCCATAATTGTTTCATCTTTAACGAAATATTTTGTATTATCTTGTGGAAAATAAGATTTTTTAATAGTAGTCCCAAAAGTAACTTTACCAATATCAGGTTCTATCTCACCCATTATAATTCTAAATAAAGTAGTCTTAGCAATATCATTGCCTCCTATAAAAGCAATTTTATCACCTCTTAGCATTTGAAAAGAAACATTTTTTAAAACTTGCTTACCATCTACTGTTTTACTTACATTTTCAACAGTTAAAATCTCTTTACCTGAAGGTCGTTCTGCCTTAAAGTCAATAAATGGATATTTTCTAGAAGAAGGAATTATCTCATCTAATTCAATTTTCTCCAACATTTTCTTTCTTGATGTAGCTTGTTTACTCTTAGAAGCATTTGCACTAAACCTAGCTATAAAATCTTGTAACTCTTTAATTTTCTCTGACTTTTTCTTATTAGAATCTTTCATCTGTCTTGCTGCTAACTGACTTGATTCATACCAAAAATCATAGTTACCTATATATAACTGAATTTTATTATAATCTAAATCTGCAATATGTGTACAAACTTTATTTAAAAAGTAACGATCATGAGAAACAATAATAACACAGTTATTAAAATTAATTAGAAATTCTTCTAACCATCTAATAGCGGCAATATCAAGTCCATTAGTTGGTTCATCTAAAAGTAAAATATCTGGATCTCCAAAAAGAGCTTGTGCTAATAACACTTTAACTTTTTCTTTTTCCGGTAACTCAGACATCATTCTATAATGATTAGCTTCTTCTATTCCCAAATTATTTAATAATGTTGCTGCATCACTTTCTGCTTCCCAACCATTTAATTCTAAAAATTCAGCTTCCAATTCACCAAGTCTCATCCCATCAGCATCTGTAAACTCTGTATGTGAATATAACTCATCTTTTTCTGTTTTTATCTCATAAAGTTTTGTATTACCCATAATTACAGTATCCATTACTGAATAATCATCATATGCATAGTGATTCTGTTTTAACATAGCCAGTCTTTCTCCAGGTGTTAATAATATTTCCCCACTAGTTGTATCTATTTCCCTAGATAGCACTTTTAAAAAAGTAGATTTACCAGATCCATTTGCCCCTATTAATCCATAACAATTACCCTTAGAAAACTTAATATTAACATCTTCAAATAAAGTTCTTTTACCAAACCTTAATGACACATGACTTGCACTTATCATAACTATACCTCCCAGTCAAACTATTAAGATTTTACTATACTTTAATAGCAATTGCAAGGATAACCAATTAACTACTCCTTGCCACTAAATATTTGATACCACGTTTTAATAGCCTCTTTAACATTACCACCGGCTTCTTTTATTAAACCAAATGTAAAACCAAAACTCTTCTTCATAGTTTTAAAGTCTTCCTTGGCATAATTACAAGTCTCATCTCCAACTTTTTCACATAATAAACTAGTTATCTCTAAATAAGTTTTTACTAACTTCTCCGTTATTTTTGTATAACCACTTTTAATAGTATTCTTATAATCAGGTAAATATTTATCAATAGTATTATCAACAGTAAGAGCTATCTTAATAATCT
The DNA here is from genome assembly GCA_036648855.1 of Bacilli bacterium. Taxonomy (GTDB): domain Bacteria; phylum Bacillota_I; class Bacilli_A; order RF39; family UBA660; genus Faecenecus. The sequence continues at coordinate 7,510 of JAVWCU010000039.1, read as the reverse complement.
GTAATTTAGCCTTAGCAGTTAATTCCTTAAACCGGTATCCACCAATCTCCGTGTCATAAAATAGAAAATCCATCATAGTAATAAAACCAGTCTTAACCGTATCCAATAAACCCTTGTCATCAGTATTCCTACTATTACTAACTATCTGTTCATAATTATTAAAATAATTAACTACTTCATCTTCACTAGTAAACCTAGCATCAGGTGTCACCGTAGGAGCTGGCATCTGAGTACTTGTATCTTCTTTATGTTCAATGACAGGCTCTTTACTAACAACAGGTTCCCTCGTTACAACTGGCTCTTCCGTTACCAAAGGTAAACTACTTTCCTTCTTAGAAATTCCTTGAGCACCATTCTTATAGTTTTTCAAAAAAAAGCCACTAAAAACAAGTATTCCTATTCCTATTCCCATTACTAAAATAAGGACTATTTCTTTAGCATTATACCTACCTAAACTATCCTTCATATCATACCTCACACTTACTCTAAGTATATCATATTAAAACAAATTTCTATTACTTATTTCATCTGTAATATTATTATTAGCGTGTTCTAGTTCAGAAACAATTACCCTTAAATCATCTAGCTTTTCCTTTTCTAACTTATAATACTTATTAATAGTAGAATAAAAAGAGCCCAAATTACTAGCTTCTGCCACCTCAAAAGTAGGAGCTTTATTTAAATTATCACACTTGTTTTTCATTAAAAATATATCCTTATTTAACAAAAGTAACTGTTTATTTAGTATATATTTTTGTTCTACCATTAACTGGTTTCTTTCTAAAAGCTCTTGCTTATTCAGGTGCGACAGTTCCGGGTTTAAAAGATATTCTTTTAAAAATGTTAACTGTTCTTGATTAGAAGAAGTTATTAAGATATTACTTTTAGCTCTTGTTAAAGCCACATAACTAATTCTTCTCTCTGTTTCCAACTCTTCCTTTAATTGAGGAGTTGCCATATGAAAATAACAAACAGCATCAAATTCATTACCCTTAGTCTTATGAATAGTTTGTATAGTAATATCCCTCTCTGTACTAACAGCTTTTACTGTTTTCTGATAATAATAAAAGTGCTTTATTCCGCCAAAATAATCTATAAAAGATGCCAGTAAGGAACCTATTTCTCCATTTGTCATTTCTTCATTATTCGTTTTAAATAAATCCGAAGCCTCTAAATGTAAAATAGTCATAAAAACTCTCAGAGATAAATCTCCCTTTGCTAACATATTTTTAACTTTTATTAATCGTTTATAGAACTCTGGCTTATTAATTTCTAAATAATTATCAAGCTTATTTATACTGCAAATATTTATATTAGAAAAACCCCAAATAGAGCAAATATTAGATAAATCACTTTTAGATATATGCCCAAACAGATAATCTAAATACAGTTTAAGAATGCCTTGATTCTTTAAAATCAACTGAGGATTAGATTTTGTCCTAATAATACCATTTACTTCTAATAAACTAGTTAAAAAAAGTCCATAAATATTATATCTATATATTATAGCAACACTACAAGTTTTGTCCAAACTATCTAACCAATTTAAAACACTAGTAAATTCATTTAAAAAATTACTTTCTAGTTTTACTACCACCTCCCCTCTTTCTAAAGTACTAGCCTTAATATTTTTACTAACACGTTTTAAATTACAATCAATAAATTGCTTAGCATAAGTTACTATTTTTTCCTTAGATCTATAATTAGTAGTAAGACAGAACTGTTTAGCATAAGGATACTCCTTATTAAAATTTAAAATATGATCAATACTAGCTCCTCTAAATGCATATATCATTTGATCATCATCACCTACTACAAATAAATTATTTTGTGGCAAGGAAATAATTTTAAGCAGCAATAGTTGAGCCGGATTTAAATCTTGAAATTCATCAACTAAAATATATTTATATTGTTCCTGAATCAGCCTTCTTAATGAACCGTTTTTTAGTAAAATATAAATACTTAAATAAATCATATCATCATAATCATAAAAATGCTCTTCCTCTAACAGCCTTAAATACTCTTTAAATATTGGAAAAAAATCTACAATTTCATGATTTACCTCTATCATCATATTATTGACATTAATTAAATTATTCTTAACATTTGACAACATTTTCAAATAAATTGAAAGAGGATCTACCCCATCTTTAAAAATAATAGACTGATATTTGGAAACAGCCTGTTCTAATAAAGCCTTAGTCATCTCTTTAGTATCCTCACTATAAAATTCTAAAGTTGTTTCCTGATGTAATAGTCTATTTCCAAAAGCATGAAAAGTCATAATATTAGTACTATCATCAGTAATAACACTACCCATCCTGTTTTTAATTTCCTTTGCAGCTTTATTATTGAAAGCTAAAACCAATATTGAACTTTGTTTTACTCCTTTATTCAGAAGCTCTAAAATTCTATTTACTAATGTTTTAGTTTTACCAGAACCCGCTCCTGCAAGTAAACAAACCGGTCCATTTATCTGTTTCACACTAAGAAGTTGTTCAGCATTCAACTCATCTAACTTATACGGATTAGCAAGTTTAACCAACTTTTTTATATCCCTAGCTACTAAAATATTCCATGCTTCTAAATACAAATGTAATTCCACTGCTTCTTGATTGTTATGAATAAATAATGGGGAAATAGACAATTTATCCGTTCGCAAACTAGTCCCATTAACCTTATAATTCTTCTCATATAAATATAAAGGATAAAGCAAATTATTAAAAAGAAAAATAATATTCTGTAAAAAGACCTCTTTACTAACATCAACCATAATAGCATAATTTAGAAAATTTAAATCCAATGTAGCTTTTTTCAAAAAAACTGATACTAAAATATTAACTGTTTTATCTATTATTTATCACCCCTTTGTAGTGGTAATAATTATTCTTACACAAATAAATCAACTACACAAATGAGCAATATAGCATATTTCATACTCTATCCAGCTTAATTTTCAAATTCTCCCTAGAGAAAATCCCAAATTCTAAATAAAAAGAGATACAATTTATCTCTTTATAAGTATTTACCTAAAATCTAAATTTTAGTAATAAAACTATACTCCTAGTTTTTCTTTTCTTAATCTTAACCAAATCTTTCTAATAAAATCAACTGGAATAACTGTTGCCGCTAATAAAATCATTATCTCAAACTCTTTCAAGGTTAAACCAAATGTTCTAAATAAAGTTCCGCCAAAATATATCAAATAAACCTGAACTACTAATATAAATGCTATTACTAGCATAAATATTTTATTTTGATATAAATGTGATAATAAATTAAGTCTATTAGTTCTGGCATTAAAACAGTTAAATATTCCCATAAATATAAATAAGCCAAAAAATGCTGTCATCAAATATTTATTATTGTTATCCATTCTAAACAATTCATGTATCCAAGAGGACTTTAAAAAGAACAAACATAATAAAGAAGAATATAAACCTGTAAATAATATTTCTCCTAACATATATTTATTAATTATAGCTTCTTTCTTTTTCTTAGGGGGTTCCTTCATATACTCCTCTAAAGGCGGTTCATAAGCAAATGCTATGCCTGCTAGGGTATCCATAATCATGTTAATCCATAACATTTGGATAACTGTGACTGGAGTTTCAGCCCCAATAAAAGGCCCAATAATAGATAAAAATATGGCACAAAAATTAACTGTTAACTGAAATATTATAAACTTTCTAATACTCTTAAATGTTGTTCTACCGAATAATATAGCCTTCGCAATCGATAAAAAATTATCATCTAAAATAACAATTTCACTAGCTTCCTTTGCCACCTCTGTCCCACTTCCCATAGCAAATCCCACATTAGCACTCTTTAATGCTGGTGCATCATTTACCCCATCCCCTGTCATTCCTACAACCAGTCCCATTTGTTCTGACAATTTAACAAGTCTACTCTTATCTGCAGGTAAACTCCTTGCAACAATCTTTAATTTTGGTAATAATTCCATGACCTTTTGATCAGATAACAGTTTAAGTTCTGAGCCTGTTAAAACCAAATCATCATCACTAGTAATCAGCCCAACTTCCTTGCCTATAGCACATGCTGTTTCCTTGTTATCTCCTGTAATCATTACCGTTTCTATCCCTGCACTTTTAACTAAACCTATCCCCTTGATAGCTTCCTTTCTAATATCATCTTTAATAAAAGCAAGTCCTAAAAAAGTTAAATTATCTAAATTATCAACATGATAGTTATTATTTATAGCAAATGCTATTACCCTAATTCCTCGCCTTGTTGTACTGTCGATTAACTTATTTATTTCTTTAATATTCACCCCTGGTAATTTAGTACCAAATTCACTGTAATAAGAGCTACATCGTGGCAATATTATTTCTGGAGACCCCTTAATCAAATTAAGTAATCCCCACTTTTTATCACGAACAATCGTTGAAGAGTACTTTCTCTCACTGCTAAATACTATATTAGATATTTTTTCTACCTCATTATCATTGGTACTTTTTATAAAATTCAGTAAAGCTCGATCAGTAATATTTCCTCCCACTATTTTTTTATCGCTTGTATAACTACTAGCATTATTTTCAACTATTGATAATTTCACCAAGCTATGTAAAGCCCTGTTAGTGTATAACTCCTGCTCGTTCTTATATTCATTTATTCCCCCACTCATAAATCCTACTACTTCTAGTTTTCCCTTAGTTAAAGTTCCTGTTTTATCAGTAAACAAAATATTAATACTTCCTGCTGTTTCTATACCTACTAATTTTCTCACTAAAACATTACTTTTAAGCATCCTCTTCATATTAGAAGATAAGACTAAAGTAATCATCATAGGTAAGCCTTCTGGAACAGCAACAACTATAATAGTTACACTTAAAGTCATAGCATATAAAATATAACCAGTTAAAACGGGAATATCTCTAATTGTAGCTAAAATCAAATTCAAATCAAAGTTATTATCAATTACTAAAACCGAAAACAGATAAGAAAACGCTACTAAAAAGGCACCACAATAACCTATTCTACTAATTACCCTAGCCAAACCTCTTAATCTAATTTTTAATGGACTATCCGGTGCTATTTCCTGCAACTCTCCAGCCATTTTACCATAAAATGTCTCATCTCCTACTTTAGTAACTTGTAATAATGCATTCCCATCATATACAACTGTTCCCCTAAAACAAGAATTATTATTAGTCATTGTCCCCTTTTTATCTACTACCTTTGATATTTCCTTTGCCTCACCATTTAAAGATGATTCATCTACACTTATACTTCCAAAAACAATTATCCCATCTGCTGGAATCTTATCTCCAGTTTCTAATAAAACAATATCATTAACAACAATATCATCTACTTCAACTTCCATAACCTGACTATTTCTCTTAACTCTACATTTTATTTTAGCTGACTCTTCCTGTAGCTTAGCAAAAGCTTGTTCACTTCCATACTCTGAAATGGTAGAAACAAATGACGCTAAAAAAATAGCAATTACTATTCCTAAAGTCTCAAACCAATCAAAGCTATGAAATAAAAACACTGTTTTTATTACTAAAGCTACCAATAATATTTTTATAATTGGATCTCCCAATGTTTCTAACAACTGTCTAAAAAAACTTCTTTGTTTTACTTTTTTAATTTGGTTAGTACCATATTCTTTTCTATTTAAACCTACTTCCTTATTAGATAAGCCACAATTATAGTCAGTTCTATCTTGTTTCCACATAGACATGTCCTCCTATAAAAGCTTATTATAATTTACTATATTTATGACAAAGAAAAAGATATATTCAAGCTTAAATAATATCTTCATGATCTGTATTATTTTCTAATAAAACAGTAAAACTATTACTTTCTATATCATACTCTAATTCCGTAATAGCCGTATTCTTAATCCGACTAATTTCAGGAAAATCAGAAAGTTGTAACCTCTTAATTAAACAAAGAAATATTCTAATAATCATTCCATGACTTGCTACCAAAACACTTTGATTTGGATGACTCCTAGCAATTTCTACAAGACAATCAGTAAATCTTTTAAAACCATCTTCAGGATCTTCCTGATTTGTTACTCCTTTAAAGTAATCATACTTCAAAAAAAAGTCCCAAACATCAGGAAAGATTTCCTTTATTTTATCTCTAGCTACCCCTTCTAAAAGTCCATAATCCAGTTCAAACAAACCGTCTCTAAGATACACTTCCTTGCCTAATCTCATAGCCGTTGGTTCTACTGTCATCCTAGCTCTTTGAGATGGACTAGAATATACTGCATCATAAATTCTAGTAGTTAAAGCAGCAGTTAAATCCTTAATCTGAGTCAAACCATATGGACTAAGTTCAACATCTAATCTGCCACTAAAAGATCTAGATTTATTAGTTACAGTTTCAGCATGTCTTACCAAGGTGATTCTTGTTTTCATATTTACCCCTTTTTATTATAATTTAATTGTACTAAACATAAATTTTAAAGTCCACAAAAAAAGTAACTATTTAGTTACCCTTCCTGCTACTTTTTGCTTAATTTTTTTATTTTCCATATCTAATCGCTCATAGGTTCTTTCTGCAGAATTTAAAAAATGTAAGTAATCTTTTAAAGAAATAGTGTAGTGATAAGCATTTTTCTCACTATAATTATTATAAGGATCATAAAAAGTTAATATTCCAGATTTTAAATTAAAATTAGGATTAACTTTATCAATATTAATAGCGCCGTGATTACAAGACAATCTAATTTTTTCTAATATAATAGCCGGATGCTCTAATTCCTGTTTAGAAAAAGGTAAATATATATTCCTAAACCGACTAGATGGATTATCAAAATCAAATAACTCACTAGTCTCAACAACTAAAGATGTTAATAAAAATTTTGGTAGTAAATCTCCTATATTATAGTCATCTAAAAACTCCCTTAGGGATTTATTGTTAGTTAGATTATTTAATGTATTAGTTCTAGACTCTACAGCATTTTTAGTTATGATATCAAAAATATGGTATAACTCTTTATTGCCTTGTAATAAGTAATCTCTATCATCACCTAGATGACTTAAACTAGAATTATCAAGTTTTGATATTGATTTTTCTATCATCTGCTGATTACTACTTAAAATACCCATAATAGGAAAAATACTTTTAGTATTTAAAACAAGTTTATTATTTAAAATATACTCTCTTAACAGTCTTGCATATTGAATATTTATTATTTTACTACTCATCTCTAATTCACTCCTCGTATAAGTGTATATTATAGCATATTTTTTTTGACAAGCAAAGATTTTTACAAAATAAAAACCCTTATACAGGGTTAATTTATTATATGGCGGAGTGGGAGGGATTTGAACCCTCGCATCAGTTACCCAATCTACACCCTTAGCAGGGGCGCCTCTTCAGCCTCTTGAGTACCACTCCAACTTCTATGAAATTGGGAATACATAAAACATTCCGTATTTATAATATTACAGGAAATGGTAGTTCATGTCAAGATAAGCCGTACATTTTTTTACTTTATTACTTGTCTACCACTCTTTTTCCACATAAA
>JAVWCU010000038.1:0-10101 GCA_036648855.1 Bacilli bacterium | reverse complement strand
ACTGCTGCCTCCCGTAGGAGTCTGGGCCGTGTCTCAGTCCCAGTGTGGCCGATCACCCTCTCAGGTCGGCTACGCATCGTTGCCTTGGTAGGCTATTATCCCACCAACTAGCTAATACGCCGCAGGCTCATCTTTAGGTGAGGCTTTGAAGCCCCTTTTACTATAAGAAAACGTATCTTCTTATATCTCATCCGGTATTAGCAATCATTTCTAACTGTTATTCCAGTCCTAAAGGTAGATAACCCACGTGTTACTCACCCTTGCGCCACTAAATGGATTCCGTTTCATGTTTTGTGCAAGCACTCCACAATCATCGGGCCATTCCGTACGACTTGCATGTCTTAGGCATGCCGCCAGCGTTCATCCTGAGCCAGGATCAAACTCTCCAAAAATTTATAATTTTGTTTTGTTTGATTTACTAATTTCCTAGCTACTCAAAATTGACGTTTTGCTCAGTTTTCAAAGATCATATATTATCAAGTAATTCCTGCGGTGCGTTACTAATATATCAAACTTGCTAATCAAAGTCAACCTATTTTTCAAAGTTTTTTTAATTATTTATTTGATATCTTTTTTACAACCTTTTTCTTGAGTTGCTCATCTAATATAACATTTACTAAATCAGTTGTCAATTGTTTTTTCTAGTTTTTTCAACAAATTTATTATGTTATTTAATTAGACTATGAAACCCTTTTTTCAGGTGCCTCATTAATGTACCATTTAGAGTTTTCAATGTCAACCTTTTTTCTAACTTTTTTTCTTTTTTTGCTACTACTCCATTATTATATGCAAAAACAGACTAATAATGACCCTTTTTATTGATTAATAGTTCCTGCAAATATTGCTTCTTTCTATATATATAATAAATGCAATTTTTTGTTTATTAAAAAGTTACCAATTAATTAGTAACTTTTTCCTTTAAATCTTTGTATACATTATAATAGGATTCTACTCTTCCTGGCCTAAATGGTCCTTCCTTAGCTTTCGCTAGTTCAATTAAAACTGTTAACTCTGATTTTATAACCTTATCTATATCTTCCGAATAACTCATTTTGACTTTATGATAATTGTATTCCCCTCTATCAAGTATTTTAAATGAACCATCTGGAAAAACTCTCAAGTCTAAATCATAATCAATATACTTAATTGTTTTCCCCTCTAATATATAGGGGGATGCAATATTACAATAATAGTAAATACCATTTTTCTTGTACTGACCAATTACATTAAACCAGTTATTCTTAAAAAAATACATAATAGCAGGTTCTTTGGTCTTCCATGTTCTACCATCTGCCTCAATAACTTTAGTATGATCATTACCAAAAACTAGGTAGTCATCATTTATTTCTAATAATCTTGCTTCATCCCAAAAGCGGTGAATGTTCCCATCATGTTTATAGCAGTGAATTACATATTGATCACCTATCTTTATTTGTTCCATTTTGTTACCTCTTCTCTATATTTATTATAACTTCTTTTTATTTATTTGACAAATTTTATTCTAAGCAAAAAAAAAGCAAAGTATTTAGCTTTACTTAATTGTAACTATTAAAGTAACAGGTTGCTCTTTATGATAACTAATAGTTAGTTTATCTCCATCTGACACAAATGGTAGTAAATCCTTATTTGTCTTTAATGAAACGCTATATCTTTTGCCAGCAGTATCAGTAATATAATAGTAACTATTACCATCGATGATAGCATCGTCAATATTAGCTACTTGAATAACTTTTTCTAGCAAGATATCATCTGAAGAAATAGCCCCACCTAAATAATTTTTAGCTGCTTCTTCAATGCCTTTGGCAGCATCAGTTACTACTACCTTCTGGTAATCAGCGACATCTACAAATCCGTACATTTTTACTAAGCCAGCATTATCCTTAAGTGATACCAAATATGTAGGTTTATCATTCAAATTAATAAGGAGAGGAAATGTTGACCTATATTTCATTTGTTGAACTTGGCCTTCTGCACTAGCCATAGCCGATGCTTCTTGAGCACCTGGAACAGAATAAAACTTAGTTTCTTTTGTTCTCATATTACTCATTATAAATCCTAGATTAGCTTCATCCGCTACAGCAGAAGTAACACCTGTATATAAGTAAACATCATCATTCATAGTAGTATAATTATATCCAGTAGTTGTGTGTACTACATTTTTTTGACCAAATAGAGAGTTAAGAAAGCCTCCTCTATATTGACCCCAATTATCAACTTGTTCAATTATTACATCAGCATTATATACATGATCTATCCAAGTAGGTACATCTTTAACACTATATTTCTTTGTTGCACCATTAATTGGATTAACAGTTACAACTCCTGATACATCTCTTTTTAAGCCTACTCCTGTATACTTCATAATTGGAACAACCCAATAAGGATTACCTTCATTATCTATTTCAAAATTCTCTTCTTCAAAAACATCAAATGGATATTTAAGCCGAAGATGACGATATAAATCTTCCCCAAACATGGCAGATGGTAAATACTTCATGCCTTTTTCTAATTTAGTTAAGGTAGATTCTCCGGTTACAGAGTCAACACTAATATATCCCTTAACTCCTTCTTTGCGGTTAGAAAAATACTTAATCCAATCTTCATATTCTAAAGGTGTAACCCGTATTATCTTATCATTATAGTTTATTTGCGTGTATAAATTAGATACAGCAAATTGAGATACAAGTTCTGGCATTTGTCCCATTACCCTATCTCCTAGCTTTTGACTAGAATCTTTATCTAGTAAAGGTAGTGCCTGAAAATTAACTTGCGCTATATCTTCACTAAATTTTGCAGTTTCATTAATATCTATTCTTTTAGCATAACTAGATGCTTGAAAAAGTGGTGATAAAATAAAATTCATTAAGACAATAATGGCAATTAAACAAATTACCCCACCAAAACAATACATTGGTATTTTAGGTAGCTTTGTAAGTCTACCACGAGTATCAATCGATAAAACAAATGAACTGATACTAAATATTACAACCAAGGTAATTAGGAATGACCAAAATCCAGGGCTACTTAAATTAATAGGTGGTAGTATAAAATAATATAATATTACCCCTATAACTAGTGTACTGATGGTACTAATAATAACAGTTTTATTTTTTGACATATTTCCTCCTATATGTTCCATATTATAGCATATTTTTATTAAAAAATAAAGACACCACTTGAATAGTTTTATTATTTTTTCATATTTAAATTATTCGGTTCTTAAAGCTTCAACCGGGTCTTTTTTTGATGCCATTTTAGCCGGTAAGCTACCACTTAGGACAGTTAAAAATACACTGATAAAGATAAGTAATAATGCATGAATAGGATTTAACCTAGCAACATTAGGCAAATCTGTTAATTGTTTGATTATTATATTCGTTGGAAATGTCAACAACCAGGCAATAAGAATACCTAGAATACCGGATGCTACTCCAACTATAAAGGTCTCAGCATTAAAAACTCGTTTTACATCCTTTTTTCTAGCTCCTAAAGCTCGAAGAATTCCTATTTCTTTTGTTCTTTCTAAAACAGAAATATAGGTTATAATACCAATCATTATACATGATACTACTAAACTTATAGCTGAAAAAGCTATCAGTACTATCGTAATAGCATCCATTATATTACTAGATAAAGAAGAAATCATACTTGCCATGTCAGTATATAGTACGCTGTTTTCTTTATCCTTATTGATATTAAAATCATCTAAGTACTTAATAATTTTATCTTTAGCAGTGAAATTTTTAGGGAATATATTTATTGCAACAGGAATACTATCCGCTCCTAAATATGATAGTAGTTGTTCTTTTGTAAGGCTTTCCCCAGTTGGGTCTTTTTCTTCGAATTTTTGACCAGTAAGGATATTATAATTTTTACTAGTTTGAGCAACTACAATATCTGAGGTTTTATTTTGACTAACTGTATAATTTACTAGATCTTCAGTATACATAATTCCTGATGCATCTGTAAAAGTTTTTTTCTCTTCTTTTCCTCTAATAACCGCTGAAATTTTTAAAGTAATAGTATGCTGATTTTTATAAAGTTCCTCATAGTTTTGGTTTAAAGTAAAATATTCCCCCAAAGACTTATAGTAGTCATTATTTAGGACTAATTTATATTCCTTGTTTAAAAAATCATTAAATGAATAGTTTTCCAAATTAGTATCCAGACCTAAGGCCTGAATCAGTTTACTATCAACTCTGTTTTTACTATCAACTATTAATACTAAATCCTCTTTTTTAGTGGGTAGAGAGCCATATAATATATCATAGTTATCTTCAATGATACCGTTACTACTGTTGTCTAGTTTTTTAGGCAAAACAGCAAAGCCCATCCTGGTGGCATCAAGAGGCTGATATCCAGTTTGTGTTTTAGTTATAATATTTAAAGTAGTGGCTCTGGTATAAGAAAGGCCTGCTACTAGAGAAGGATCTATTTTTTCCAAGTAATTAGTATACTCTGCAGTTATGATGTTTTTATGAATAAGTTTATCTTCAATAGATGGAAGAGGATATATTTCTGGTTTAGAAGGGTATATCTCGTATTTTTTACTAGTCATATCTTCGTGCATACCCATCATCATTTCTTCAGTCATTTGCATAGCTTGTTCATTAACCATAATTGGAAGAGATGATAAAGTATCTACTTCAAATTTATCTATTTGAATTTTAAAGCCGTTTGATAAAGCTAAAATTAGGGCAATTCCAATAATTCCTATACTAGAAGCAAAAGCAGTTAGAATAGTTCTCCCCTTTTTAGTTCTAATATTGTTAAAAGATAATTTTAGGGCTGTCCTAAAACTCATAGCTGTTTTCTTTATACTAAAATTGTCCTTGCTAGTATCCTTGGAAGTAATGGGATTTGAATCATTAATTATTTCTCCATCATGCATACTGACAATTCTGTTAGCATATTTCTTAGCAATATCTGGATTATGGGTTACCATGATAACAAGCTTATCTTTGGAAATATCTTTTATTAAATCCATAATTTGTCCACTTGTTGTTGAATCCAATGCCCCTGTTGGTTCATCAGCTAAAATAATATCCGGATTATTTACTAAAGCTCGCGCTATTGCCACTCTTTGCATTTGTCCACCAGATAGTTGATTAGGCTTTTTATGTGCGTGTTCTTTTAAGCCGACTTTTTCTAAAGATTCTAAGGCTCGTCTTTTCCTCTCACTTGATAAAACACCGCTTAGAGTCATACTAAGTTCAACATTATCTAAAATACTAATATGATTAATTAAATTATAACTCTGAAAGATGAACCCTATACAATTATTTCTATAGGCATCCCAATCAGTAGGTTTGAATTTTTTTGTTGATTTTTTATTTATAATTAAATCTCCTGATGTATAACAATCTAATCCTCCTATTATATTTAGTAAGGTTGTTTTGCCTGAACCTGACGGTCCTAAAATAGCTACGAATTCATTAGCTCTAAATTCCAAATTTATGCCTTTTAAGGCTTGTTGAGTAAATTCCCCAGTTTTATAATTTTTTTTAATGTTTTTTAATGATAGCATTATATCCACGCTTCCTTTTTATATGTATATTTAATAACCAAATTATTATACCATAAGATATTATAAATACTTCTATCCTCTTATAATTTACACAATTTCACAAATTTTAATCCATAGTTTTAAGGAGTCTCATTTAGTAAAAGGATATTACATATACTTTATAGAAATATTTGTCTTTTATAAAAAGGATGTGGCAAGGTGACTAAAGAAGAAATCAAAAAAAAAGAGCTATATATCATTAATGCTCAATTACTGGGATGTATAGGCTACATAATCTCTTTATTCATTTCTATTATTATTATTTTAAACGAAAAAAAGATTGCTAATGGAGAAGAACCATTTTTAACGGCTGAAGAGGCCGAGATGTTAACTATTCTGAATAAACTCTTCATTATATTATTGATTATTTTCTTTTTCTATATTGCCTATCAAAGTTATCAACTTAAAATATTAACCAATCAAGACACTAGTAATCTAAGTTTACAAATAATTGGATCTATTCTCTCATTTATTGTAGCATTGATTGGGTTATATACAGTTACTAATAGCAATGATGCAAGTATCATTAAGCAAACAACTAATCAAAACCCTTTCCTTTAACACTAAATCTAAATTTTAATCTTTTCTTTTACACTTAGATTCTTATCAGTTAAAAAAGGTGTGAACATATTTTCTACAGTACCAGATTTTATCATTTCTTTTAAAACTTGTCTGAATAGGTTCATAAATTTTTTATCTCTATGGTTTATATTAGTAAGTTTTTGCAAATAAAGTAGTAGGCTTTTATCTATTGTAAAACTTTGACTGGCAAATATTTTTGCTTTTGTAGCATTAGTTTCATTTATTTGTTCATAAGTATATTCTATAAATTTTAGGCAAGCATTATCAACTACTAGATTATTATTATTTTTATTAATTCTATTAATTCCCCATATATAAGCCATAGCATCAGGGAACTCTAATTTCTCTTTTTTATTCATTTTATCCTCCAACAAAATAACATTATAGCATCATAGTTTATAAATTCATAGAGTTTTATTATTTATCTGAGCAATCATTTTTAACAGGAATTAAGTTAATATTTTCCATTAGCTCTTCTATAAAACCATTGCCCCCTAAATTACGATAATTATCATAAGCTTCTGTAATTAATTCTTTTTCATACATAGTGATACATTTTTTATTACTAACTTTTTCATAATACTCACTAATTTTTAACTTTAAAATAACTCTAATACCATTTTGCATTTCATTCACTTTGAGGCGATAGTTATTAAGTTGTTTGAAGATGACTCCTGCTAAACTTATTAATGACCCAAATAGAATTTGTATCCAATATTTTAATATAAAATCTAACATAGCTTCCTACTTCCTTTTAATAATATAAAATTACTATTCACCTTAATATATGCTTATCGCTATTAACCAACTAATTAATATATAATGATTAAAGTTACACAATAAAAAACTTAGCTCTCAAGTCTAAGTTTTAAAATACCATGATTATTATATAAAACTAAATATCTGTTCCATCTGTTTCTGGTTTTTCAGGAATTTCTACTTCTGGTTTTTCAGGAATATCAGTTGGTTCAGCTTTATCATTTTCTTCTTTATCATCTTCTACAGCTTCATCTTTTGGATTTGCCGCTTCTTCTTCCTTATCTTTTGCTTCTTCCTGTTTATCGACTATTTCATCTTCTTTGTCTTTATTAGCATCCATTTCCTCATTTTTTTTGTCTTCGGCCTCTTCTTTTAATTCTGCTTGCTTATCTATAGCTTCTTCTTCAGCATCTAGTGCTTCTTCTTCTTTTTCTATAGCTTTTTCACGAGCTTCAAGATTTTGCTTCTTTTGTTTAAACTCTTCTTTTGTAATAGTACCATCTAGATACATTTTTTCTAACTGCTCTTCTTCTAAATCTAACGCTTCGTCTTTATCCCCTATTGTTTTACTTTTTAAATAAATAGCTTTTAATTTATCATCAGTTTTTTTATCTTTACTAAAAACAACTTTACTTAAATCCATATCATCAGTTATAGCATATTTAGCCTTTAATTCTACTTTTTTAGCCTTAATACTATTTTTTGCTATTCTAATTGTTTCTATCTCTTTAAAATATTCATCCATAGTGATTTTACCTGCTTGGTAGTCATCAAAGCTTTGTTTTAATTTAGCATTATAAGATTTAGTTTCATTATCTAGCTTTTTATTTTCACTGAAATATTTTGTATATGCGATTTGAGTGCGATTATCCTTTTGGAAAAATAATGGTATCATAATAATACCTACAATAACTGCTAAGGTTCCAAATATTAAAGCTGGCTTAGTATATTTTTTCATAATTATAACTTCTCTCTTTCTTTTTAAATCTATTTCAGATTTTAAGTGTTCTTTATCACAAACATGGTTAGATAAGGACTCCGTTATTTTACCCACTATTAACACCTCCCACAACTTTTGCGGATTTTAGCGACAGTTCTATATAGCTTAGTTTTAATGGTATTAGGATTTTGTTTTAACATAGTAGCAATATCCTCAATGATAGTATCGCTTAAATAGTATAAAGACATAATCTTTTGTACATCTTGAGGCTCACTGCTGATGATTTTCCAAATATCATCTAAAGTAATTTGCTCTTCTACCTCTAACTCCTGGTTATGGTGCTCACTTGTTACTATTAAGGTATCAAACTTTTCATAGTCATCAATTAGCACACTTTTTACTTTGTCCTTTAAGCTATAATATTTAAATAACTCATTACGAGCTAGTTTAACTAGAAAACGATGTTCATTCTCTATATAGTCAAGGCCCTTAGTTAGAATTACTTGATAGAGTTTAAGATAAATATTTTGCATGATATCTTCAGTATGACTTACATTATCAATTTTAGCTAAGACATATCGCAGGGTAAACTGGTATGAACGGTTATAGATTTGATCAAATTCTTTTTCCATTTTGATACCTCACTTATAAAGACTCCTATTAACACTAAATAGTTTCAAATTTTGTTATGTTTTGTAGATTAGACAAATTTTAATGTGATGTTTAGTCAATTATGGATTATTTTCAAGTGAATAATAACTATATATTTATCATATCATGTTTATCCTGTTTTATCTATTTCTTAATTTAGGAAAACAAAGGAAACTATGTAATTCTAAAATATGTTATAATTAAATTAATCTAAGGAAAGATATGGAGGAGACAATGAGACAATTTAAATGTACGATATGTGGGTATATCTATGATGAAGCAAAAGGAATTCCAGAGAAGGGTATAGAAGCAGGAACTAAATGGGAAGATTTACCAGATGATTGGCAGTGTCCTTGGTGTGGAGCTCCAAAAGCTATGTTTGTTGAAGTTGGAGTGGCAAAAGTTGATGATGTTACTATTAATTCTAAAATAGAGGTTGATGCTGATATTCATCAGGAATTAAGGGAAGTTTCTTTTGGAGAATTAAGTGCTATATGTTCTAATTTGGCTAAAGGCTGTTCTAAACAATATTTAGAAGACCAAAGTAAATTATTTGGGGATTTAGCTAGTTATTTTAAAACTAAGGATAAACTTGATTCTAAAAATAGTTATGATGAATTACTAGATAAAATAAATAGTGACTTAGAAAACGAATATCCAATTATTAGAAAAATGTGTGTTGAAAGTAAGGACAGAGCAACTTTAAGGGCAATTACTTGGGGAGAAAAATCAACACTTATTTTGAAATCTTTGTTAATGAGGTTCAAAGAAGAGGGTGATTCATTTTTAGACAATACTAAGGTTTATGTATGTGATATATGTGGATTTATCTATATTGGGAATGATGTTCCAGAAGTTTGTCCTATTTGTAAAGTACCAAGTTTAAAGATATTAGAAATTAAGGAGGTGGAGTAATGTACGCTGTTAGGAATATTAAATTATGTACTAAAGATTGCCTTTGTTTATTTGTATGTCCAAACGGAGCTGCTGATACAGAGAACGGAATTATAGATAAGGAAAAATGTACTGGTTGTGGAAAGTGTATGCAAGCCTGTCCATCTCACGCTATAACAATGGTTCCTAATGAATATCCAAAAGAACAAGAAAAAGAGGAAAGAATTATTGTAGCTATGAAACAATTAGCCAGAAATAAGGTAGATGAAGAAAAAATAGCCTTAAGTATCTTAGCTTTAGATAAAGAGCTAAGTCCAAAATCAAAGAAATTAATGGGGGCTGTTGCAAAAGCTAATCATATTATGGCAGAAGATGTTTATAGAGAAGCTGGATATATGATTCCTCAAAGTGAAAATGTTGTGGGGTTCTTAAATGATTTATTAAATAGTAGTGAACCGGATTTCCCTATAGAAACTGTTGAAGAGTTGTTAAAACTTATAAGTAGTAAATAGTATATACTCAGTAATAAATAGTTTAAATAAAATAAAAGATACACTCCTTAAAGGGGGTGTATTTTTACGAATCTAGAATAACGTAGTAATTTTGTTATACTTATAAAAAAAATAGTTACCTTCAGTTTGTCAAAACTATATATTACTTATACATAATTTTTCTCGACTTTCAGAAACCATTTCAATTCATTTTGGCA
>JAVWCU010000037.1:0-10390 GCA_036648855.1 Bacilli bacterium | reverse complement strand
AAAGATACAAATTTATTTGAAGATATATGTAGATGGTTAGAACAAAATAATAGTTAACAATTATGTGGAATTAGTCGTATAGAAGAACTAGGTAAAAATCGATTTTGGAGCAATTTATTTGCCAAAGTGATATTTTGAGTAGCTGTAAATGATGTGACACCTAAATAATATACAAATATTTAACAGTAGAGATACTGTTTTTCTTTTGTATTGGACTAAAATAAGATATAATAAAGATAGTTTTTAGAGATGAGTGATAAAATGAAACAAGAAAATATAAGAAACTTTTCTATTATAGCCCATATTGATCATGGTAAAAGTACTTTAGCTGACCGGATTTTAGAAGTAACTGGAGCGGTAAGTAAGAGGGAAGCTAAAGAACAGTTATTAGACAATATGGATATTGAGAGAGAACGTGGTATTACTATTAAATTAAATGCTGTTCAACTTAGTTATAATTATGAGGGGGAAGAGTATTATTTACATTTAATTGACACCCCTGGTCATGTGGATTTTTCCTATGAAGTAAGTAGAAGTTTAGCATCTTGTGAAGGGGCTATTTTAGTAGTGGATGCTGCTCAAGGAATTGAGGCTCAAACACTGGCTAATTTATATTTAGCTATGGAACATGATTTAACAATTATACCAGTTATTAATAAGATTGATTTACCTAATGCTGATATTGACAAAGTAAAGGCTGAATTAGTTAATGAGTTAGGTTTTAAAGAAAGTGATATTATTTTAACTAGTGCTAAGAATGGAACAGGAATAAAGGAATTAGTAGAAGCTGTAATTAGAAATGTTCCTGCTCCTAAAGGTGATAATAAAGCACCGTTGCAAGGATTAATATTTGATAGTTTTTTTGATTCTTACCGGGGTATTATAGTGACTACTAGAATAATGAATGGAAAAATTAAAGTTGGAGATAATATTTTCCTTATGCAGAGTAAAGCTGAGTATGAGGTAACAGAACTTTTTACTATGATTCCTAAGGAGAAGAAGGTAACAGAGTTATCAACGGGAGAAGTAGGGTATGTAGTAGCGGCAATTAAAGATATAAAAGATGTTAAAGTAGGAGATACTCTAACTCTTGCTAATAATAAAGCTTTAACCCCTGTACCAGGGTATAAACAGGTAAAATCTATGGTGTTCTGTGGTTTATATCCAACTATATCAACTAAGTTTGATGACTTAAGAGAGGCTTTAGATAAGCTAAAATTAAATGATGCTTCTCTAGATTATGAACCAGAAACTTCTAAAGCTTTGGGTTTTGGGTTTAGATGTGGTTTCTTAGGATTATTACATATGGATATTATAGAAGAAAGAATAGAAAGAGAATTTAAGATAGATTTAATTGCAACTAGTCCATCAGTTATTTATGAAGTTACTTTAACCGACCAAACAAAGTTAATTATCGATGCTCCGACTAAATTACCGGATAGGCAGTTAATTAAGGAAATAAAAGAGCCTTATGTGCGAACTAATATTTTTGCCCCTGCTCCATATATAGGAACAATTATGGAACTTTGCCAGAATAAAAGAGGGGTTTATAAGAATATAGATTATTTAGATAAAACTAGAGTTAATATTCATTATGAGTTACCTTTATCTGAAATTATTTATGACTTTTTTGATAAACTAAAGTCTTATACTAAGGGCTATGCTTCTTTTGATTATGAATTTATTGGCTATCAAGCTAGTGATTTAGTTAAACTTGATATAATGCTAAATGGAGAAATAGTAGATGCTTTTAGTACTATTGTCCATAAAGATTTTGCTTATGCTAGAGGACGGATTGTAGTTGAAAAACTAAGAAGTATTATTCCTAGACAAATGTTTGAAATTCCTATTCAAGCTTCAATTGGGTCACATATTATTGCAAGAAGTGATATTAAAGCTATGAGAAAAGATGTTTTGGCAAAGTGTTATGGGGGAGATGTTTCTAGGAAAATGAAACTACTTAACAAACAAAAAGAAGGAAAGAAAAGAATGAAACAAGTAGGTAGTGTAGAAATACCACAAGAAGCTTTTTTATCGGTTCTTTCCATGGAAGAAAAGTAATGGTTAAACATACTTATATTCATATTCCTTTTTGTCAAAGTATTTGTTCTTATTGTGATTTTTGTAAAATGTTTTATAAAAGTGATTTAGTAGATAAATATTTATTAGCATTAAAAAGAGAAATAGAGGAGTCTTATCAGGGTGAGATAGAAGAAACTATTTATATTGGGGGAGGAACTCCTAGCTGTTTAACTATTGGTCAGTTAGAAACTTTACTGGATATTTTAAAAGCTATAAAGAGAAATGCTAAAACTGAATTTACAATAGAATGTAATATTGAAGATATAACAGTAGATAAATTAAATCTCTTTTTAAAGTATGGAATTAATCGTCTTAGTATTGGAGTTCAAACTTTAAATGACAAATATTTATCTTTTCTAAATAGAAAACAAACTAAAGAGGAAGTAATAAGTAAAATAGAACTAGCTAAAGAAGTTGGTTTTACCAATATAAATATTGATTTAATGTATGCTTTAGAAAATGAAACTGTTAAAGAAGTAGAAAATGATATAGCAGAGTTTTTGAAATTAAATATTCCTCATATTTCAGTTTATTCTCTTATTTTAGAAGACCATACTAAATTAAAGATAGAGGGATTTAAAGAAATAGATCCAGATGTAGATGCTAAAATGTATGAGACAATAGAAACAGTTTTAGAAGAATCGGGATATAAGCATTATGAAGTGAGCAATTACGCTATACCAGGGTATGAATCTTTACATAACTTAGCTTATTGGAATAATAATCTTTATTATGGATTTGGCTTAGGAGCCTCTGGTTATATAGATAATATTCGTTATACTAATACAAGAAATATTAATACTTATCTTGTAGAAACTAAGAGGGTAGAGGAAGTAGTTATTGATTTAGAGTCGGCTATGAGTGAAGAGATGATTCTAGGACTTAGAAAACTAGAGGGAGTTAATAAGCAATTATTTAAAGCTAAGTTTGGTAAAGATATTAAAGAACAGTATGATATAATAGATTTATTAGATAAACATTTATTAGAAGAAAATGAAGAGTATATATATATTCCTAGGTCTAAAATATATGTCTCGAATAGTATTTTAATTAATTTTTTGTAAGGGAGGATTTATGAATAAATTAGGTATGTTTAAAACAGAATTAGGGATGTTAAAGAATCAGAATTATTTAGAAGATTATAAGTATTTAATAGAGCATTTACCGGATTATTTTTTTGTAATTCCCGCAGCTTCAACTGGTAAATATCACCCTAGTTATACAGTAGGTGATGGAGGATTAGTTCGTCATACTAAAGCCGCAGTTAAAATAGCATATGATTTACTGGCTAACCCTTCAATAGGAGCTAAATATACTAGTACTGAACAGGATTTAATGTTAATAGCATTAACTATCCATGATGGATTTAAGTCAGGGGTTGTAAAGGGACAATATACTGTTACGGAGCATCCTTTATTAGTAGGGGAATATATTAGAAATAATAAAGATAATTTGCATTTTACAGCTAGTGAAATAGATTTTTTATGTAAAGTTATAGCTTCTCACATGGGACCTTGGAATACTGATTATAAGGGTAATGTTGTTTTACCAAAGCCTACTACTAAGTATGAAAGCTTTGTACATATGTGTGACTATTTAGCTAGTCGTAAGGCTATTTTATTTAAATTTGATGAAGATGGGCAAATAGTAGAGTAGGAATATTCTATTTTTCTTGAGGAAAACAATTGTTTTATTATATAATTTTGATAATAGAAAAGAGATGAATTAGTAATGGGGAAATTAATTGTTATAGAGGGTACTGATTGTTCAGGTAAACAAACACAAGGTAAAATATTAGTAGATAATTTAAATGGTAAAGGCTTGAATGCTATTTATTTATCTTTTCCTATGTATGATACTCCTTCTGGACATATTTTAGGAGGACCTGTTTTAGGAAAAGATGAAATAGGACCTTGTTGGTTTAAAGAGGGTATAGAGTTAGACCCATATGTAGCGTGTCTATATTATGCGGCTGATAGAAAATATAATATTTCTAAAGTTAAGGATTATTTAGATCAAGGATATTATGTAATCGTGGACCGTTATACTAGTTCTAATATGGCTCATCAAGGCAGTAAAATAACTAATAAAGATGATAGATTTTATATGTTTCAGTGGATAGATAAATTAGAATATTGGTTATTAGATTTACCTAAACCAGATATGACAATATTTTTACATATGCCAATTCTTTATTCATTAGAGTTAATCAAAACTAGGCCAGATACTGATGTAGCTGAAAAAAGTGAGGAACACTTAAAAAATGCTGAAGAAACTTATTTAGAATTAGCAGAGTTATATCACTGGGTTAAAATAGAATGTGTAAAAGATAATAATTTAAGAACTAAAAATGAAATTGCAAATGAAATATTAGAAAAAATTCTCTAATTTTCTTCTTATCTCCTTTATATATACATAAGGTTAAATAGAGGTGAAACATTTGAATATCATTGCTAGACGAGGATTTCCATCTAAAAATGCTCCTGCTGATACTAAAGATGCAATTATATTAGCTTTAAATAATAAAAATATTAAAGGAATTTCCTTAGAACTTGGGTTAACTAAAGATTTAGAAGTTATTATTACACCTTGTAGAAGTATAGGGTGTACTGCATATTTTCAAAGAGATATAAAAGATTATACTTTAGAGGAATTAAAACCCTATAATATTGGATCTAATATTCATTTTCAAGGAGTAAGTGGACTGCTAGATATTTTAGCTATTTATCCAGATGATAAGATCCTACTTTTAAATGTTCCGACTACGGGTAAGAGAAATATTTCTTTTGTTTTAAAATTAAAAGAGATATTGGCTAAATATCCCACTAAACAAATTTATTTAACTTCTTCGTTAAAAGAACTAATTTTATTATTTAAGCAAGAATTACCAGGAATTAAGATAGGACAAAACATGTTAACTTTAGAACAACTTGAATCAGAGGCAGAGCTTGACTTAGATTTTTATGTATTAACGGAGTGCTGTATTAAAGAAGATTTTATTACTGAGAAGTTAATAGCTAATAAAGATATCTTTGTTTTCCCAGTTAATAGTATATTAGCAGTAACAGAATTAAGTAGAACTTTAGATAAAACTTTTGACCGTATTTATTTAATGACTAATAATGTGTCTTTAATAAGTAATTATTTAAGTACAAAAAAAAGAGCTACTCCGTAACCGGAAGCTCTATTTCTTTTTCTTTGTTATCTTTAGTTTTAGTTAGAATATCACCATATTGATTATCTAAACCATCTTCAATTTCAATTAATTTATATATTTCTTCAAAGGTAGTAAAGCCTTCTAAAACTTTTTCTAAACCATCTTGAAGTAAAGTAATAACATCAGCTTTATATACTAATTCTTTTAGTTCTTCTTTACGAATATTTTCATTAGAAATAGCATCTTGAATTTCATCATTGATTAATAGAACTTCTTGAATAGCATGTCTTCCTCTATAACCATTTGTACAATGAGGACATCCAACAGGTTCATAAACTTCTACGACATCTTTATTTAATACTTCTTTAAAAACATGTTTTTCAAAAATAGTAGTTCTTCTTAATCTTTTACAATCAGGGCAAAGAGTACGAGCTAGTTTTTGAGAAATAATTCCTGTTAAGGCACTAGATAGTAAGTATCTTTCTACATCCATATCAAGTAGTCTTTCAATAGTACTAAGAGAGTTATTAGTATGAACAGTAGATAGAACTAAGTGACCAGTTATAGATGCTCTAACGGCAATTTTAGCTGTTTCACTATCACGAATTTCTCCAATTAGAATAATATTAGGATCTTGTCTTAAAATAGAACGAAGGACATGAGCAAAGGTTAAACCAATATCACTATTAACTTGAACTTGGTTAACACCTTCAATATTCATCTCTATTGGGTCTTCAACAGTAATAATATTAGTACCCTCTTTATTTAAGTCTTGTAATATAGAGTAGGTAGTAGTACTCTTACCAGAACCGGTAGCACCAGTTACTAAAATAATACCATTTGGTACTTGAATCATTTTTTCAACTTTTTTATAATTTTTATGAGAGAAACCTAAACTATTAATACCAGCTAAACTTCGTTTATAATCTAAAATACGAATAACAACTTTTTCACCTTCATTAGTAGGTAAGACTGAGACACGCATATCTAAGTCAATACCATCTATACGACCCTTTATAGCGCCATCTTGTGGTAATCTAGTTTCTGTTATGTTCATATTAGATATTAATTTAACACGAGTAGTTAAATTTCTTTCATACTCTTTAGGAATAACAGTATGGTCCCTTAAAACTCCATCTATTCTAATTCGAACCTTTAAGCCATTCTCAATTGGATCTAAATGAATATCACTTGCTCGAGCTTTTACAGCCGCTACTATAATTTTATTTACTAAATCAACAATAGGTGTATTTTCTAAGTCATATGTTACCATTTTTGTACCCCTCAATCCTTTTTTTTCTTTTTAGATGCTTTTCCCTCTATTATTTTATACTCATTTATTATATAATAAATTTATGATATAGGCAATATAGAAGAGGTAAATTTATGAAAAGAATTAATAATAAGGGGTTTTTGTTAGTTGAGACATTAATTGTAGCAGTATTTATAATGACTATCTTTACTTTTCTTTATAAGAATAGTGTTCCTTTAATGGGAGAATATGAAAGAAGATATAATTATGATGATATAGACAGTGTCTATGGAGCTGATCTAGTTAGAGATATGATTATAAGTGATGCTAATTATAATAATCTGATTAGTGGTTTAGCTAGTACGGAAAGTACACTAGGAATACCTTTTAAAGATATAACTGATTGTAGTAATTTTAATCAAAGAGAATTCTGTAATGCCTTAAAAACCAGTTTAGGAATTGTTCCTAGTAATATTAATAATGCTAATGATGGAAAAATATATTTAATGAGATATGAACTTAGCAATTTGAAAAATGCAGTAAAAGAGGGTAAAGCTTTTAATAGTAGTACAGAAAGAGGAATTAAATCTTATGTAGAATTTATTCCTAAGTTTACAGTTTCAAATATTACAGAAGGTTATAGAGTTATTATTGTGAGAAATACTAAAGAAGGTAATAATGAAACAGTAAAATATGCTAATATTGAGGTGAGAAAATGATTACTTTAAATGAAAAAGGTTTTACTATAGTAGAAACTTTAGTTAGTTTTGTACTAGTGATGATAGTTGTACTAAGTATGTTTTCTATTGTTATGACTTATAGAGCTAAAGCTCAAAATGAATTAGTTAGAAGTGAATATTTAACATTTAAAAATACAGTAACTAAAGATATAGAAACAGATATTGAAAATAAAAAAATAAATTCTATTGAGAATATTAATCCATCTAGTTGTGCTAGTGGAATTAATGCTTGTCTAAAATTTAGTTTTGCGGATGGTACAGTGAAAAACTTCTTTGTTTATAATATACAAACCTCTGAGGGAGTTAGAAATAAGTATTTACAGTACGGAGATCAAAAATATAGAATTAGAGATGATATACCAGGAAATGATAAAATACCAGCAGGTAAAACAGCAGTTAATTATCAGATGATTAAGATTAATGATAATAATTTATTAAGTACTTCTTCTGGTAATGGTAAAACTATTTATAATGTTCAGTTTTCTATGTATTATGTTGATGTTAAAGATAATTTTGGTATTCACATAGTTGCAGTTAAATAAAGAAAAACTAAGATAGCCGCTATTAAAGCATGGGCTATTCTAGCAATTAAAAAGGGGAAGTATTTAATATTTGTATCTTTTATTAAACTATAAATTTGCATATGAACACTGAGTCCTCCAAAAGAGATAAAAGCAGTCATTAAAGCAGCTTTATAACAAGTAGGTAAACTTATATTAGAAATAGAATAAAGTCCTCCAGTCATCTCTAATATACCACTGATAAAGGCACTAGTAAAAGAGGATAAGGGTAGAGTAGTTTTAATAATTGTACTGATTATTAAGAAAAAAGTAATAATTCCTAACATTAAGATTAAAGTTTTAAAAGTTTTAAAAATAGAATTAGTTAAAATAACAACAAAGCTCTGGTTATTACTAATTCTTTTATTATGCATTAGTTTTAAACTATTATATAAAGAGCTTTTGACAAGATCTATTTTCTTTTTATTCCTAATTATGATTCCAATTATAATATTAGTTAAATAATGAATAATTAAAATTACTAGGCCAATCTTTTTATTATTAAGTAAACCTATCCCTATTACTTCTATTATAAATAAAGGACTAGAAAAGTGTGTAAATGTTAATAAATGAGTTGCCTCTTTTTCATTAATTATTTGGCTATCTAATAAGTCTTTAGTATATTTAGCCCCGCTAGGAAATCCGGATATCATACTCATTGCTAAAACAAAAGCACATTCTCCCTTCAAATGAAATAATTTCCCCATAACATTAGAAAATAGTCCTCCTAATAGATCAATAATTCCATAGGCTTTTAATAAATCTCCTAATATAAAAAAAGGAAATAAGGCTGGAAGTAACTTAGTAACAAACAAGTTTATAGAAAAAGTAACTGTTTCTATAACAACAGTAGAATTTATAAATATTAAACAAGTATAAGTAAATAAAAGTAAACTAAGTAAAATAGAAATGATTTTTTTATACATATTTTAACTTCTTTCATGCTATACTTAATTAGATTAAAGGAAGTGGCTAAATGTTTAGTAAATTGTATGATTCTAGCAAGAGATTTATCAAAGAAAACTATAAGTTTTTACTTTTATATATAATAATATTTGTTATTTTAACGTGGCCTTTACCATATTATATAAGTACAGGTGGCGGTATTATTGATGTTAATTCTAGGGTATCAATTGAAAATGAGAGTACTAGTAAGGGAAGCTTTAATTTAGCTTATGTTGCTCAGATAAAAGCTACAGTTCCGACTTTATTGTTAAGTTATATTTTCCCTTCTTGGGATGTTGTTAAAGAAAGTGAAATAAAACTAGATGATACAGAGTCTATAAAGGATGTTAAATTTAGGGATAAATTGTTTCTTTCTATTGCTAATCAGACGGCAACAGAAGTAGCATATAAAGCAGCGGGTAAAGAGTATTCTGTTAAAGATGAAAAGACATATGTAATATATATAGCGCCTGAAGCTATTACTTCTTTAAAAGTTGGAGATGAAATATCAGGTATAGATGGTAAGGAAATAAAAAACATAGAGGATTTAGAAAATATTTTGGCAGGTTATAATTATCAGGATAAAATAGTAGTAGATATTATTAGAAATAATAAGAAAACAACAGCAGATATTATACTTAGAAATGTTGAAGGTGAAAAAGAATTGGGTATTTCTTTATCAAAAGAAATTATTTATGCTACTAAGCCTAAATTATCTTTTTCTTTTAATAATAGTGAATCAGGTCCATCTGGGGGATTATTATTAACTTTAGAAATATATGATAAGTTAATTCCTGATGATTTAACTAGAGGTAGAACTATTGTTGGAACTGGGACAATTGATGAGAACGGAGTAGTGGGTTCTATAGGTGGAGTATCATATAAACTAAAAGGGGCAGTTTCTAAAGGTGCAGATATATTTTTAGTACCAAATGGGGAAAATTATGATGAATGTATTAAACTTCAAGAAAAACATAAATATAAAATACAAATTATAGGAGTTAGTACTTTTGAAGAAGCTTTAAAAGCTTTGGAAAAGTAAAGGAGGTGTAAAATGACTCTTGGTAAGATAGGCTTTAAAGGGTGTAAGAATAAGCAAAATGAAGAGATCAGTAAAATCTCTTTAGAAGAAGAATCATCTATTAGATTAGTTAAAGCTAGTGATGTTAATTTTAAAGGAGATATTAATAGTTTGTTATCTCTAACAGAAATAGGGGAAGATTTATATAAATTAGAGGATGCCCCTATTTGTATACCTAATATGAAATTATATCAAATGTTAGGTAGTACTCTTTGTTATAATGAGAAAATATTAAAAAGAGATGGTGTAGCATTTTCTGAGTTTGAAGTCTTAGAATATATTAATAATAAAAATGGGACATATTCCAGTCGAAAACATGAAGTAGTTAAAGTATATGAATATATTAAAAGGAAATAAGGAGTATAAATAGTAAGTATTGTAATTAATAGAATAACTTGATAAAATAATACTATAAGGTAGGTAGTTAACATGAAAGATAAAGATAAAAAAAGTATAGTAAAATCAGCTGAAAATATCCCGGGGGGGGGGGTACTTTAGTCTATTAAAAGATAAACTAGGTACTATTAATAAAACTAATTTAAAAGTCAGATTAAAAGTAGTAATCTCTACTAT
>JAVWCU010000036.1:0-10477 GCA_036648855.1 Bacilli bacterium | reverse complement strand
TGGATTAGGATTAGGATTATTAGAACGAATATAAAATATAGGCTAAGAACTCTCTTGCAGGGTTCTTTTTTATTATAAAAAGGAGGTGGCATTGTGAAACTTACTATAAAACAGAAAGCATTTGCTGATTATTATATTGAGCTAGGCAATGCTACTGAAGCTTACAGACAAGCAGGGTATAAGGTTACTAGTGAAAAGGTAGCAACTGTAGAAGCTAGTAATAACCTAGCAAAACCTAGTATTAAAGCATATATAGACAAAAGAATGAAAGAAATAGAGAGTAATAGAATAGCAAAAGCAGGAGAAGTACTTGAATATCTGACAAAAGTTATACGTGACGAAGAAACAGATCAAGTTGTAGTTACTCGTAATGCTGGCGATTTCATAACTGAGATTGAAATAGTAGAGAAAAAGTTAGATGCTAAGGATAAAATAAAAGCTTCTGAACTTTTAGCTAAGAGATATTACTTGTTTAATGATAGAGAAATAAAATTAAAAGAAATGAAAATGGATTTAGAAATAAAAAAATCTACAGAGGAAGATGTCAAGTTAGACAATAAACCATTTGTATTGCCTTGGAATGTTATATCTCCAGCATTCATCGATGCTTTACATGAGTTTGAAGGTGAGGTATTAGATGAATATGTATTTACAGGAGGAAGAGGTAGCACTAAATCATCATTCATTTCTTTAAAAATTGTAGAAATTATTAAAAATAATCCTACTATAAATGCAGTAATAGTGAGGCAGGTAGCTAACACTCTAAGAGATTCTGTATTCGCACAGATACAGTGGGCTATTGATACATTAAACTTGAATGAAGAGTTTAAATGCACGTTTTCACCACTTGAGATAACATATAGACCAACAGGTCAAAAGATATATTTCAGAGGAGCGGATGAACCTACTAAGTTAAAAGGTATAAAGGTGGCAACTGGATATATTGGAATACTTTGGCTCGAGGAATTAGATCAATTTAAAGGCCCTGAAGCTGTAAGAACAATAGAGCAGTCTGTAATAAGAGGGGGAGATGAAGCTTATAAGTTTAAATCATTCAACCCTCCTAAAACTGCAAACAACTGGGCCAATAAATATATTAAGATACCTAAAAAGAAAATGTATCTTAATCATTCAAACTATACTAAAGTACCTAGAAAATGGCTTGGTAAAGCGTTTATAGATGATGCAGAACATTTAAAAGAAGTTAACCCAAATGCATATGAACATGAATATTTAGGTATTCCTAATGGTAATGGAGGAAATGTATTTGATAATGTTACTATTCGAGAAATTACTGATGATGAAATAAAGGTATTCGATAGAATTTATTTTGGAGTCGATTTTGGTTGGTATCCAGATCCTTGGGTGTTCAATAAGATGTATTATAATTCTAGCCAAAGAAAGTTATATATTTATGATGAGGCTAGAGCTAATAAGAAATCAAACAGAGAAACATATGAAATTATGGTAAATGAAAAGTGTGTAAAACCTAATGATAAAATAGTATGTGATAGTGCTGAGAATAAATCGATACAGGATTATAAAGATTATGGATTATTTGCAAGAGGAGCTAAAAAGGGACCTGGATCAGTTGACTACTCAATGAAGTGGCTTCAATCATTAACAGAAATCATAATTGATAATTCAAGATGCCCTCATACGGCGACAGAGTTCTTAGATTATGAATATGAAAGAACTAAAGACGGCGAAGTTATATCCGGTTATCCCGATAAAAATAATCATCATATAGATGATGTTCGTTATGCTATGGAAGAAGTATGGAGCAGAAGAGGCCAATAAGAAATGAGGTGAGGTGATATGTTTGCGAAGGTTAAGGATATTATAGGAAAGTTGGTGAGTAAGATTTTCAGAAAAGAAACAGTCCAACAAAAGTTAAATGTAGATGTAGCAGTTTCGGATGATATGGTAAAAGGCATAGAGTTATGGTCGAAAATGTATGAGAATAAATCACCTTGGATATCAAACACTATTAAATCTATGAATTTAGCCTCTTCTATTGCAGGAGAATTGGCAAGATTAACTACAATTGAATTTGAAAGTGAGATAACAGGTAATGATTATCTTAATGAACAATATAAAACAGTATTAGAAAAGCTTAGAGAACAAGTTGAATATGGTTGTGCCAATGGTGGGTTAATATTCAAACCTTATGTAAACGGTGAAAACATTGAAGTGGATTTTGTTCAAGCAGATGGTTTTTATCCCACTTCATATAATTCAAGAAAAGAGATAACAGGAGCGATATTTACGGAATTTAAACAAGTTGGTAAGAAACTTTATACTAGGCTTGAATACCATAATTTAACTGATGAAGGTTACTATATATCTAATACAGCTTACATGAAGGAAAGTTATAGTATAAATGTTAAAGCAGGCAATGATCTAGGAAATCAAGTGTCATTAAAAGATATAGATAGTTGGTCAGAACTTGAAGAAGAGGTATTAATTAAAAATATAGATAAACCTTTATTTTCATATTTCAGAATACCCTTGGCTAATCATATTGATAAATCATGTCCTCTAGGTGTATCTGTATATGCAAGAGCAATAGATGATATACAAGAAGCTGATAAGCATTATAGTAGAATACTTTGGGAGTATGAAGGTTCTGAATTATCAGTAGATGTTGATATTGGAGCGTTTAAAAGAAATAAAGATGATGAACTAATATTGCCAGATGGAAAAGAGAGGCTTTATAGAACCCTAGACTATGGAGATGAAACAAAATGGAATGTATTTTCTCCTGAAATAAGAGATACAAGTCTATTCAATGGATTAAATAAGCTTCTTAGAAATATAGAGTTTAAGTGTGGCTTAGCATACGGAACTATATCAGATGTTAGTGAAAATGATAAAACTGCTACTGAAATAAAGAGCTCTAAGCAAAGAAGCTATTCAACTGTTAAAGATATACAGAAGAGTTTAGAAAAATCATTAATAGACTTAGCTTACGTTATGGATGTATGGACTAAATTAGCTAACTTACCAAGTAGCAAATATGAAATTAGTTTTAACTGGGATGATAGCTTAGTAATGACTAAAGAAGAAGAGTTACAAAGTATGGCTAATGATGTGGCTAGTGGATTATTAAGGGCAGAAATATATTTAGCTAAGAAGTATGGTGTGTCGGAAGAAGAAGCATTGAAAATGATGCCACAGACTACCGCAGTAACTAAGTCTCCTTTTGATGATATGGAGGAATAGCAAATGTCTCTATCACCATCACAATTAGATAATATACCGAATTCTATGGTGGCTTTATACCAGGGACTAGAAGATTATATAATCAAAGACTTTGCAAGAAGAGTTAATAAAACAGGTACTATTACATCTACGGCAGAGTGGATGGCTATTAGAGCAGAAGAAATAGGAATAGCAACTAAACATATTAATGAAGAGATAGAAAGGCTTGTAGCTGTAACTATAGATGAATTAGATATATTATTTAAAGATAGTGCTTTAGCTTCTATGAACAGTGACAATAAGATATTTGAAGCTGGTAGGCTTGATAGAATAAAAATAGAAGAACACCCAGCATTAAAGGAATATCTTAATGCAGCTATAGCTCAAACTAAAGGAGAGTTAATAAATATTACTCGTTCTTTAGGATTTGCAGAAATAGTAAATGGGAAAATAGTTTATAAAGATATTGCTAAAATGTATCATAATCAATTAGATCTAGCGCAAATGAAAGTTAGTACAGGTGTTTCTGATTATAATAGTGCTATAAGGCAAGCTGTTAAGAAGATTACTGATAGTGGATTAAGATATATTGATTATGAAAATGGATGGTCTAATAGAGTTGATGTAGCAGTTAGAAGAAGTGTATTAACTAGTGTTAATCAAATGTCTCAGAAAATGACTGAATATAATATATCTGAATTAGGACTTGAGTTGGTAGAAGTATCTGCACATGCTGGAGCAAGACCTAATCATGCTGAATGGCATGGTCAAATATATTCCTATAAAGGAAATCATGAGAAGTATCCGGATTTAGTTGAAGCTACAGGATATGGAACTGGTGAAGGCTTAGGAGGATATAATTGTAGGCATAGCTTTTTTCCCTACTTAGATGGAACTGCAAGAACATATACAGATAAATATCTACAAAGTCTGAATGACAAGACGGTAGAGTATGAAGATAAGCAATATACAGACTATGAGGCTAGCCAATATCAACGAAAACTAGAACGCTCTATGAGACAAACTAAAAGAGAGTTAATAGCATACAAAGAAGCTGGACTAGATAAAGACTTTACTAATGCAAGTATCAAGCTTCAGCAACAGAAAAGAAAGTATGAAGATTTTAGTAAAGCAGCAAGAATAAGACAAAAGAATGACAGAACTCAAGTACAAGGATTTGATAGAAGTATAGCTCAAAAGAGTGTTTGGGCGAGTAAGAGAGGTGATAATTAATGAGTAATGGTACTAATATACTAAGAGAAGCATCAAATTCATTTTTGGAAATAGCTTCTATGTATGAGGAAATAGCTAATATAGCAGAGCAAGAAGATACGGAAGAAAATGAAGATAGGTTAACGATGCTTATTGGTAAATTAATGGTAATTACAGCTAAAGTTCAAAATATAAATGTATAAATAGGAGGAATGTTAAATAATGGATACAGTAAGATTTATAGATATATGCAAAAAAGAAATAGTTGAATACTTTAATAATGAGTGTGATAAGACGAACAACTTTGAATTAACAACAGATGATGTATTTGTTGTGTGGAGTTGTAAAACACTTCAAAATAGTAAAGCTTTATTATCAACTACTGTAAGTGATGGTATGTATTATGAAGTAACTTACAATGGAGATAAAAACGAAGTATATTTTGATGCTTATAAAAAATGGAAAAATAAAAAGATTACTTTATAATATATAGTAGGAGGATATGGATAATGGTAAAAATATTTATAAGTCAACCTATGAATGGGTTAACAAACGAAGAAATATTAAAAGAAAGAAATATGGCTATAAAAGAAATAACAGCTGATGTAAATGCACTAGGCCAAGATGTTGAAATAATTGATTCATACTTTAAAGATTATAGTCCGCAGACAGGAAGTATACCTTTAAAGTATTTATCAAGGTCACTTGAATTACTAGCAGATGCAGATTTATTACTATGCATAGGCGATTGGGAAAATGCTAGAGGTTGCAAGATAGAGCATGATTGTGCAAAAGCATATGGAATAGACATTTCTTATTATGGATACCAATAGAAAAATGAATAAACAATTATTAAAGACTACAGCAAAGATTAATAAATTGAGTTTTATAGATATTATAATAAATAGATTGTTTAGAAGATAGAAGTCCTTTAGGGGGCTTATTTTTATACAATAAATCAGATCATGTACCAAGTCGTACAAGGAGAAATCCAGGGACTGCAATGCAGTTAAGTGGACTTTTATATAATAAATTCGACCAACTCACATGTCGTAAAAGTGTTTGAGTAGTAAGTGATGCGACCACATAAAAAGCGTAACTGGGAGATAAGTATGAAAAGAGATTTTTTAAAAGAGTTAGGAATTGATGAAGAAGTAGTAAATAAGATAATGGCTGAACATGGCAAAACAGTAGAGAAAACAAAAGGTGAAGCTTCTAAAGCTACTCAAGACTTAGAAAAGTACAAAGAAGAAGCAGAAGGATTGAAAACTCAATTAACAGATGCTAATACACAAATTCAATCTTTTAAAGAGATGGATATTGAAGGTATTAAGAAGTCTGCTGATGAGTGGAAATCTAAGTATGAGACTGATACTGAAAATCTTAATAAGCAATTAGCTGATAAGGACTGTGAATACAGTTTAAATAAGTACCTAGATGATTATAAATTCGCTAATGATAGAGTTAAAAGCTCTATAGCTCAAGAATTAAAATCAAAAGGATTTAAACTAGATAACGGAACTTTATTAGGTGCAGATGATTACATGAAGCAACTTAAAGAAAATGAGCCAACATCATTTATTAATGAAGAACCGCCAAATAATCCATTACCTCAAATAATAAAACCAGGTGGAGGGGTAACACCACCAGGTAGTTCAGGATTTGGGTTTGGCTCAATGTTTACAGGTGTAAGAGCAAAAGAAAATACAAACTAAAATAAACTTAATTAAAGAGAGGATGATTTAATATGGCAACTAATTATGCAACGCAATATTCACAAGAGTTAGCTCAAGCTTTCCCTTATACACTTTACTTTGGAGATTTATACAATACACCTAACAATGGAAGGTATAAAATAGTAAATGCAAAGACGATACAAATACCTGTTATAACAGCAACAGGAAGAAAAGACGCAAACAGAGATACAATAATGTCAGCAGCTAAAAGACATGGTAATGAGTGGGAGACTAAAACTCTTACAAATGAAAGATACTGGGATACATTAGTACATCCAATGGATATAGAGCAAACTAATATGGTTTTATCTATAGGAAATATAACTAAGGTGTACAATGAAGAGCAAAAGTTCCCAGAGATGGATGCTTATACAATATCAAAAATGTATGCAGACTGGACTGCTAGAAGTAAAACGGCTACACCATCAACATTAACAGCAGAAAATATATTATCTCAATTTGATGCAATGATGGAAAAAATGGACAATAAGAGAGTACCAAGCATAGGAAGAATATTATATGTTACCCCAGCTATGAACACTTTACTTAAAAATGCAAAAGATATAGTTAGAAATATAAGTGTAGACAAAGGTAGCTCAACAACAGTACAAAGAACAGTATCTAGGATAGATGAAGTTAAGATAGTAGTCGTGCCAGAGGAACTAATGAAAACATCATATAACTTTACTACAGGATGGGAAGCGGGAGCCGGAGCGAAACAAATTCAAATGTGCTTAATACATCCAGTAGCAGTAATAACACCAGTAAGTTATGAGTCAGCTTGCTTAGATGAACCTTGCGCTAAGACTCAAAATAAGTACTACTACTATGAAGAATCATTTGAAGATGTATTTATATTAAACAATAAAGCTGATGCAATAGACTTTGTTATAAAAGGAGAATAATATATGATAATTGTTAAAAAACAAAATAAAGAGCTAACTATATTGGAGTCTCAAAAGGACTCCTTTTTAGCGTTAGGATATAGCGTTATAGATAAAGAAGGAAGAATAATAGAAGCCGGAAATGCAACGGAATACATAGACCTGAAGGCAGAAAATATAACCTTGAAATCAGAAATAACAAAGCTTAAATCTAAGGTTAAAACTTTAGAGGTAGAAAATAAGAAGCTGAAAGCTGCTGAGTAATCAAATGGAATTAACAGATTATAACTTCTACACAGATAAGTATTGTGGGACTTCGGTCCCTAATACTGGTGTATTCCAAAGATTGCTAATAAGATCAAGCTTCTTTATAAATTCTATAACTTTTAATAGAGCACAAATTTATTTGACTGATGAAGTACAATTCGCTACATGCGCAGTTATGGATGCAATGTATAAAGTGGAACAGGATGGCGGAATAAAATCAAGCGAAAGTGTTGGAAATCATTCTGTGGCGTACAAAGGAAAAACAACAGAAGAGAAAACTTACTTTAAAATAGCTAAGACTTATTTAAACCATACAGGATTAATGTATAGAGGAGTTGATAAAGTATGATAGTTAACTCTAGTGTTACACTGTATAATTCAAACTACAATAAAGAAGATGATTGCATTAAATATAATAGAACACATATAAGAGGAGTCAATTTTCAAGATACGAAAGCAATTAAGGTAAGTGAAACTAAGGGGATATTAAGTGCAGATATAGCTAAAATATTTATACCATTTACAGCTGATACAGAAGGTAAGCAATATATTAAACCTAAAGCATACAAAAGACTTACTGATGCAGAAAAATATAATTATTTTACATTTAGTAGTGATGATAAAATTGTTAAAGGTATAATTGATTTTGAATTAACAGGAAAAAAGCCTAATAACGATCTAAAGTATTTAGAAAATATGTATGATGATGTTTACAATATAATAAGTGTATCTATGCAAGAAAATGGAAGTCATAGTATGCATCATTGGGAAGTTGGTGCAAAATAATGGCTAGTGTTAGGATTAATATTGATGATACTCAGATGATTTTATTAAAGAGGAAATTAAATAATAATGGTGAAGCTCAAAAGTTTTTTACTAGTGAAGTTAAGAGATTAAGTGATCCTTATGTACCATTTGATAGTGGACCCCTTAAAAATACAGCTAGGGTAGATAAAGATAAAATAACATATACAACTCCATATGCAAGAAGGCAGTGGCATGAACATAAGGGTAATGGGCTTAGAGGTTCTAAATGGTGCTTTAGAATGTGGGCTGATAGAGGAGACGATATCGTAAGGTCTGTAGCTTCTTTTGTTGGAGGTAGGGCAGAATGACGACTATAGAGAGTGTAAGAAATTATATAAAAGAATGTCCACACTTAAGCGAGTTTCATAAAGGTATAAATGTAAATTATTTAGGAGAGGAAGATGATTCTTATTGCATAGAAGAAACTCCTGCTAATCCTATAATTAAAAAGTATATTGATGGATCAACTGTTAGAAGATTCTTATTTGTATTTGCAAGTAAAGAAGCTTTTGGACAAGATGTAATGCAAAATATAGAAAACTCTGGTTTTTATGAGAAATTTGCGACATGGCTAGAAGAAGAAAGTAATAAAGGTAACTTACCTATATTAGGAAAAGGTAAAGAAGCTAGAAAAATACAAGCTAATACAAATGGATATTTGTTTAATGCAGAAATGGATCGAGCGAGTTATCAAATACAACTGGAGCTTATATATTATCAACAAAAATAAAATTACTTTTAGGAGGTAGAATAAATGGGAATAAAACAACGAAAAAGTTATGCTAACTACTTAAATATAGGAGATAGTACTGAAGAATATGTATTAATGGGCGCAGGTTTTACTGAATTGAAAGAATCCCCAAGTGCTCAAACCGCATCTAAGAAATATATAAATGATAAGTCAGCTACTAAATCTATAATCGGATATGATTGGAGTACGGCATTTAATACAGATATGATAAGAGATGAAAAAGCTGTAGATTTCATCTGTGAAATAGGAGAATTGCAAAAAATTGGTGCTGATGCTGAAACGGATTATATAATAGTTGATTTAGATAAAACTTCTACAGGTGGAGGCTTTGTTGCTAGAAAATTCAAAGTTGCAATTGAGATATCTAGTTTTGACAATAATGATGGAGAAATGGCTGCTACTGGTAATTTATTAGGAATAGGTGATTTAGTAGTAGGAAAGTTTGATACAACAACTAAAAAATTTACTGTAGATGCAGAATAGGAGAAGTTAAAATATGATTATAAATGGAATAGAGCTAGAATTAGATATATTTGATGCAGATGTGGCAGAAGTTTATGAGGAAGCTTTAGAGAAAGTTAGAATAGATGCTAAAGTTGATACTGGGGCGAAGATGTCTGTTGTAATAAAGACACAGTGTAATGCTGTATTTGATTTTTTTGATGAAGTATTTGGAGAAGGAACATCTGAAGATGTATTTGGTGGAAAAACAAATCTTATGACTTGCTTAAAGGCATTTGAGGAAGTTGTAGATAACGTAGCAAACCAAACAAAAGAAGCTGAACAATTATCATCTAAATACTCTCCGAATAGAGCTCAACGCAGGACTAATAAGAGATAATGAATATGCTTGTTGATGCATTGCCAACTTATGTATTTATTGATAATAAGAAGTACGAGATTAACCATAGTTTTCGTACTTCTATTTTATTTGAGATTATGATGAATGATAGTGAAATAGATAATGAGGATAAAATTCATAAAGCGTTAGAACTATATTATCCAATTATACCTAATGATTTTGATAAAGCCATAGATAAAATGCTTTGGTTCTATAGATGTGGCAAGGAGATTAAGGAATCAAAAGGAATTGGAACAAGTAATAGTAATAAAAATAATATATATAGCTATGAATTTGATGATGAATATATTTACGCAGCTTTCTTAGATCAGTATAATATAGACTTGCAAGATATAGAAAATTTGCATTGGTGGAAGTTTAAAGCACTATTTAATTCTCTTAAGTCAGATAGTAAGATGGTTGAAATAATGGGATACAGAGCTATTGCTATAAATAGTGATATGACTAAAGAGCAGAAGAATTTCTATAATAAAATGAAAAAAGAATATGAAATACCTACTAGTAAAGACGAGAAAGAAAAGATAAATGCTATAGAAGAAGCATTACTAAATGGCGGTGATCTAACTAATTTATTGTAATTATTTACCTTATAATATAGAATTAATCTTAAATAAAGTAATATTTAATTTATATAGGGAGATAATAAAATGGGTCTATTTAGTAAAAAGAAAAAAGAGAATAAAATATTAACACCTAAAGAGTTAGCATTTAACATTGCTAATAATGTTTTTAAAAATACATTAATGAATGGTGA
>JAVWCU010000035.1:0-10496 GCA_036648855.1 Bacilli bacterium | reverse complement strand
TTAAACTTTGTTTATTCTTACTAATAAGATAATATCTATAATCTTAGCTTACCTGTTTCTACACCTTTATTTCTTTTTTAAATAATTTATTACTACTTCATATAAGTTTGTTAATTATATATAAACCTCTAATTGATTTTATCCAAACAAAAAGCAATGAGACTTAGCTCATTGCTTAGTAGTTATAAACTTAAGAAGTTTATTTAACTAATTCTAATCCAGTTATAGCAGTGTTTAAAGCTACTATTTCTGCATCAATTTGTGATTGAAGCATATTTGTATGCGTTGTACTAATTCCTTTAGCATGAGCTAAAGCAGTTGTATAAGCATCATATGTCTCAACTGTGTATTTAGCAGGATTATTAGTTTCAACTAACTCATCCATTTTATCAGTTGTATATTGTGCTCTAATTAACTTATCTAACTCAGTTAAAACTAATGTTTTTACTACTAATTTTCCTTTAGCATCATTTAATGCCTTTGTCTTATTAGCATATAAAGTATTAGTTCCTATTGGAAGTGATTTTGCATCAGCTAAAGCTGCTTGATATAATACCCAGCTATCAGCTGTATAATCAGTTTCAACTAACTTACCTAATTCGGTTAATAAATCATTATAAGGTTTTAAGTTAATTAATTCTAATTTACTCTCAGCATCCTTAATATCTGCTATTTTAGTAGCATTATCAGCATAAGTATTAGGAGAAACCTTAGTTATAGCTGTATTATATACTGTCCAGCTAGCAGCTGTATAATCTGCTTCAACAAGACGTGATGGAGCTATAAGATCATTAAGTTCTTTTTGATTAGCAAATGTTAAAGCTGCTACTGCAGTTTTTAAATCTGCTAATTTCTTCTCAGCTGTTTTTTGATCAGTAGGTTTAATATCAGCAACTAACTTATAAGCCTTCCAAGTTGCTTCAGTATAATGAGTAGGATCTGTATCTGTAACCTTAGCTATTTCAGCCTTGATAGCCTCATCAGTTACTTTAGTAATTAATGCAGCATTAGCTTTTGTTAAAGCTGTAGTTTTATCAATTACTAATTGATTTGTATCTGCTTTTAATGCTTTTGCATCAGTAATTGCAGCCCAACTCTCAGCTGTATAATCTGCTTCCTTTAAAGCATTAACAGTTGTTTCAATAGTAGTTAAAGTCGCACTGTCTGCAAATACTAAACCTGTTACTGCGTTATTAAGAGCTGTAATTTTTGCTTCTATCTCATCAAAAGTTGTCTCTGGTAAAGCTAGTGCAGTAGTTAAAGGAGTAAATGTAACTTCTGTATAATCTGCAGCTACATACTTCTTATCAGCGATAGTCTGATTAAGAGTATTAAGCTTTGCTTGATTAGCAAATACTAATTTATATGCTTTTAAATCTGCTAATTTCTTCTCAGCTTCTGCCTGATTTGCAGGAACACTTTCTGATAAAGTTTTATAATTAGCATAATTAGTATAATGTGTAGATTCATTATCTTTAATCTTAGCTATTTCAGCTGTAATAGCAGCATCAGTTACCTTAGTAATTAAAGCAGCTTTAGCAGCGTTAATTGCCTTAATCTTTGTATCAATCTTAGCAAATGTATCTTCATTAGTATCAACACTAGTTAAATCTGTTAATACCTTTTGACTAGCATCTGTATAATCTGTTAAAGTTAAACCAGTATTTTTCTTAGCTTCTACTAAATCAGCTTTATTAGTAAATACTAATTTTCCCTTAGCATCTGTAATAGCTGTTATTTTAGCAGTAATACCAGCGAATGTAGTTTCATCTCCACCTGATATAGCATCAGTTAAAGCTTTGAAACTAGCTACTGTATATTCTTTTTCAACTAAAGCCTTAATATCTTTAGCTGTAGCTAATTCATCTAAGTTATCAAATACTAAAGCTTTCTCAGCTTCTACAATAGCAGCCTTTGCTGCATCAATTTCACTAGCAAGCTTATCAGCTTGATTAGTTTCTACTGTTTTTGCAGCCTCAATAGCATCTGTATAAGCCTTATATGATGTAGCTGTATAAATTACTGGATTATTTACGATTTTTAATGTTGTACGTGTACCACTATATAGACTATCTATATAAGTAGTTAATGCTGCGTGTCCATTATCAATCTTAACTAAACTTGCACGAGCATTTGTTAATGCTGTAGTTCTTTCAGTAACATCAGCATTAGTCTTTAACTCAGTTGCCATAATAGTAGTATATGTACTACTATAAATATTCCAACTAAGTTTAGTATAGTTTCCTTCAATTAAAGCCTTATGTAAATTTAACTCAGTAGTTAAATCAGCTTGTCCTGTGAAAACTAATCCTTTAATAGCTGTATTAATAGCAGCTGTTGCCGTAACATACTCAGCATTTGTAGTATGAGTTAATGCTAAGGCATCTGTTAATGCTTGGAATGAAACAGTAGTATATGAACTATCTGTATTCTTAATAGCACTTCCTGCTTTACTTGCCTCAGTATAATCTTTTACTGCTACTTTAGTAAGTAAACCAGCTTTAGCAGCTTTAATTGCGTTAATCTTTGTATTAATTTTAGCAAATGTATCTTCATCAGTATCAACACTAGTTAAATCTGTTAATACCTTTACAGTAGCATCTGTATAATCTGTTAAAGTTAAACCAGTATTTTTCTTAGCTTCTACTAAATCAGCTTTATTAGCAAACTCTAAAGCCTTTATAGCATTTTTAATACTTGTTCTAGCATTTTCAATTTCAGATTGTAAAGTTGCATTAGTCTCTACTAAAATTGCATCTGTAATTGATTTAACATAGAAATCCCATGTAGCTTTTACATATTGATTTTCTGTTAATTTATATGTTTTTCTAGTTGCTCCATCACTAAACTCTGCATTAATTTCAGCAGTTAAATCAGTTTTAACTAAAGTAATTTTAGCTAAACCATTCTTTAATGCCTGAATAAGAGTAAGTTTAGTCTCTATTTCTTTATATGTAGTAGCTGGCATCTTAGCAACTTCTGCATAAGACTTCATAAATTCATTAAATGAAGCAACAGTATAATCTGCTTTTACAAGAGATCTTACTTCTTCTTCAATAATAGTTAAATTTGCTTGATTAGCAAATACTAAATTTGAAACAGCCTCAGTTAAAGCTAAAAGCTTAGCTGTCCTTAAGTCATCAGTATCAGCTTTTAATCCCATTGCTTTTGTAACAGCACTAAAGTCTGTATAATGCGTTGGAGTTAAAGTTTTTACTTCATCCTCTTTAGCTTTTAGGTTCTTTGCTAAAACAGGATCATCTACACTAACCTCATCTTGAAATTTAATTTCAAATGATTTAGGTGCAGAAGTAATTGGAGTACCTGTTACAGAATTACTCCATTCTTTAGTAGTAGAACGGAAATAAATAATATTAGGCTCTCCATCTGGAATAGTTTTAGCAGCAGTCATAATATTGTCTACTGTTAAAGACTTTAAAAATATGTGATTTCCAATAATATAAATATTATTATAAACTGTTTCGCCACCAATTACTTCAGAAGATGCTGCATCAATATCAGCATGATCAAATGTTTTGGCTTCAACAGTGACTGTGCCTACTAATGCAATGCATAATGCAGCAACAGTCATTGATAAATATTTTAATTTTTTCATTTTTTCTCCTTCTTTAAAGTTTAAAATTTAATAAGTTTCCCATTTATTTTAATAGCTCCAATTTTACCTACATAACTCTGGTCAACTACGATAGCCTTATGGTTAGTATCATAGCTTCCAAGGAATACCCCAGTTGATGTATAAACACCCTGAGCTTGAGTAGTAATATCTACTCCATTC
This sequence comes from Bacilli bacterium, assembly GCA_036648855.1. GTDB lineage: Bacteria > Bacillota_I > Bacilli_A > RF39 > UBA660 > Faecenecus. The sequence continues at coordinate 6,700 of JAVWCU010000035.1, read as the reverse complement.
TTATATACATTAACTTTTCTAGATGGACTATAATCATCTACTTTACTAACTTTATAACTATAGTTATCTACAACTGGTGTTGGAGTAGGTTTTGGTGTTGGAGTTGGTGTTGGTTTAGCTGTTGGAATTGGTGTTGGTTTAGCAGTTGGTGTTGGTTTATTAGTAGGTTTATTAGTAGGTTTAGCTGTAGCCTCATCTACTTTCTTCCATTCTGCTACTAGTTTAAGATTACTACTAATCTTAGTACTAGCTTTAAACACTTCAGATCCATTCTTCCAAGCTACAAAAGTATAACCTTTTCTAGTCGGATTACTAGGTAATGTAATAGTAGAACCATCCATTACTTGAATCTTACCAACAGAACTACCTCCATTGCTATCAAATGTAACTTCAAACATCTGCTTGCTAGGGTCTATTTTATCCCATTTAGCAGTAAGCGTGAAATCTGATGTTACTTTAGCACTGAAGTTGTAACTATTTCCATCTTTCATCCAATAACTAAAAATATAACCATTTTTAGTTGGTGTAGTTGGAGTAGTAACAGTTTCATCTTTTTTAACTTCTTGCTTATTTACTACTGATCCACCATCTGTATTAAAGGTAACAGTGAAAACTGCATCTTTTTTATTACATCCGGTTGCAACTAAAACTACTGCAACTAATGGTATCAATAGAAACGCTAATAATTTCTTGTGATTCATTTCTACTTCCCTCTCCTTTTCTTTCATAGATTTATCTTACTCCTACTATTAAATACTCCTTTCCTCTAGAATTGAATCTATTTCAAATTTCTCGAATACATAGTAAGATACATCCTAAAGATAATTATATATTGAGTGATGTTCTAAGTCAAGGCTAAAAAACCATTTTTTTCCCTTGAAAAATAAGGGAAATGTATAAATACCCCCCCCCCCCCCGATTTTACCCTTATTTTACCGCTAGTTAACCACATTTTACCAAAAAAACACTACTTCTAGTGCTTCTATGAAACTGTAAACTTTTGTTCCAAATTAATCTCCATAATCATCTCTTTAGTCAAAATAGTCCCTGGAGGAATACTTTGTTTTTTAACATATCCTACTCCTTCAAAACTACATGAAGCTCCAATTAAATTAAAATAAGTAGTAACTTCTTTTCTTGACCAACCTTGCATATTAGGAATAACTATACTTTCCCCATTACTAACCAAAAATAATTTCTCCTTAGAAGTAATCGTTACTCCCTCTAACGGATACTGTTTAATGACTCTATCTCCATTTCCAATTACTACAGTCTCAATCTTCTTACTATTTAAAATAACCGTTAAATCCTCTATTTTTTTATTATAATAAGAATTAACTACTAATTTATTAATCTCTTCAACTGGTCCTAAGATAGTACTTATATTCATATATTTAGAAATATTCTGAATAATCTCTTTTATAGCACTAGAAAGTGGTGCAGTTGAATTAGGATTAGGTTTCTTAACAGTTCCATATATTATAAACTTTGGAGAATTCCCTGGATATAATCCCGCAAAGCCTCTAATAACATCATTCTTTCCTTTTAAGTATCCTGTTCCATTAGTACTAGATATTTGAGCAGTTCCGGTCTTAGCAATTAAATCATATCCCTCCATCTTATATGGAGTCCCTGTTCCTTCTTCTACCACTGATAACATTAACTTCTTAAGTTTCTCTACTGTTGCCTCACTTGCCACTCTTCCTATTTCATTCTTTTCACCCTTAAATAAAATCTTCTTAGTATCCGGGTCAACTATCTTATCTACTATATAAGGTTGTAGTAATATACCCCCCGTTCCTAAAGAAGTTAAAGCTTTAACATACTGAATAGGGGTAGTCATAATACCTTGTCCAAACCCCGCATTAAATACCTCTGTTTCATATTTAAAATCTATTTTACCCTCTACCTCTTTTGGTAAAGTAATCCCCGTTTTAGAACCAAATCCTAACTTTCTATAATAATCCTTCAAAGTCTTACTATCCATATATCTTTCAATTAAATTTATAACCCCCACATTACTTGATAATGCAAAACCTCTATCAAAACTAATAGTCCCCCAACCTTGTCTATTACTATCTCCTATTTCAGTACCATCCTTGGTAACATAAACTCCTGATTTAAAAGTATCATCTCCCTTATAAGTTCCTGCTTCCATAGCAGCCATATAAGTAAATATCTTCATAGTTGACCCTGGTTCAAAGGCCACTGAAATATTAGGATCTAAATAACTAGTAATATTTCTTAAATTAGGATCAAAAGAAGGGTAAGTAGATGATCCCACTATTTTCCCTGTTTTAGCATCTGCTATCATAATACTTAGATTCTCAAAAGTATACTTACTAGCACTATTCTTAATAGCTTGTTCTATAAAAAACTGAATATTATTATCTATTGTTAAATAAACATCTTTACCTGATATAGCATCAACCTTTATCTCTGGAGTATTAACAATCTTATAACCCTTTAAATCTTTTTGATAAGTAATAGAGCCATCTACTCCTGATAAAGTATCGTTATAATACTGTTCTATCCCCATTTCCCCTACTATATTACCATCTTCTAAAGTCTTAGCATAACCTAGTGTATAAGATAAAAAATTCCCATTTGGATAATATCTTTTCTGTCTTTCAATAAAATCAATACCTGGTAATTGTAAAGCTACTATCTTATCTTTAGTTATCTCTGTTATCCCTTTACCATTTGCCCCAAACTCTGTTTGATAAACCCCTTTTTTAGATAATAATTCTGTTACTTTAGCTTCTTCCATTCCCAAAATAGGTGCTAAACTCTTAGCTGTTTTAGGAATATCTACCACATGTTTAGGTTTATCTGGATTAGTGGTTCTAGTAGGGTCTAAATAAGCAATAACTGTATAAGAATAAACATTCTCTGCAAACACTTCCCCGTTTACATCATATATAGTTCCTCTTTTAGCAGGAATAATATCCTTAGCAGTTGTCCTCTTACTAGCAAACTCTGCCAAGTTAATTCCATCTACATTAGTCGATAAAGATAACTGTGCCCCTCTTAAAATAATTATTACAAATAAAAAAAAAGCAACAACTAAAACAACATTTCCAAACTTCACATTGTTCCTTGGCTTCTTCATTATCTCACGCACCTACTCTGTTATTGATTTAATATTACTATTATTATAACTTAAACCTTGTTCCTTAGCAACTTCTTGAATTTTATCTAATGAGGCTAACTCATTAATTTGCATAGCTAAACTCTCATTCTTCTTACTTTGAGCTGATACCTGTTTCTTAACCTTCTCTACTTTAAAATTAATCTCTGATAAAGTAGCTTTAGAAAATACTACCGTAACTGGAGTTAATACTAATAATAAAATAGTAAACGTATATAATAATTTTTCAAACTTAGACATTTTTAACCGTTTCTTTACTTTACGCATAATATTTATCCTCCCTTACTTTATTCTTTCAATAATTCTTAACTTAGCTGACCTAGCCCGATTATTAACTTCTAATTCTTCTTTACTAGGTTCTATTGCTTTAGAAACTACTAATTTATAATTAGGTAAATACATATCAGGTATATTAGGTAAGCCTTTAACTCTTTTATCTATTTCAGTCATATTCTTAAATAATGTTTTAACTATTCTATCTTCTAAAGAATGAAAAGTAATAACTTCTAATCTGCCATTAATTGCTAACATACTTAAAGCTGATTTTAAACTACCCTCTAATATCTCTAGTTCTTGATTAACTTCTATTCTTATTGCCTGAAAAACCTTTCGAGCCGGATGACCCATCCTTCTAACTTTTTCTGGCACTGAATTTCTAATTATCTCTACTAATTCTAATGTTGTTTCAACTGGTTTAATAGCTCTTGCCATCACAATATTATGAGCTATACTCTTAGAATACTTCTCCTCTCCATATTTAAAGAAGATTAACATTAACTCATTTTCACTATAGGTATTAACTACCTCATATGCTGTTAGAGAAGCACTTTGATCCATTCTCATATCTAGTTTAGCATCTTCATGATAACTAAAACCTCTACTGCCATCATCTAACTGAGGACTAGATACTCCTAAATCAAAAAGTATTCCATCTACTTGAGTTATATTTCTAGCTTCTAACTCTGGTTTTAAATTTTTAAAATTACTCTTTATTATTTCAAAGTTTGTCCCTATTAAAGACAAACGAGTCTTAGCAAAGTTAATTGCAGCTATATCTTGGTCAAAGGCGAATAAAGAACCCCTTTTAATTCTCTCTAAGATTTGACTGGAGTGACCTCCATAACCAAGAGTACAGTCTACAATTACACTATCTTCTTTGATATTTAGACCTTTAATAGCTTCTTCTAGTAAAACACTAATATGTTTATCCATAAAGCACCTAAATATCTAAATTTGTATCAAAAAGATGTTCTGCAATATCAGATAAATTATCAGCATTATCCGTAATAAAACTATCCCATGCATCTTTTGACCAAATTTCTAAGCGATCATTCATACCAATTACTACACAATCCTTTTTTAAATTGGCATAAGCAACCAAAGGAGAGGCAATACTAATTCGACCTTGTTTGTCGAACTCGGCAGTAGTAGCACCTGATAAGAAGAATCTAGAAAAACTCCTAGCATCTTTCTTCGTAAAAGGTAAAGATTTAAGTTTAGTAACAATGTTATTCCATTCTATTAAAGGGTAAACAAATAAGCAACCTTCTAACCCTCTAGTTACAATGAAACTATCACCTAAATCAGTTCTAAACTTAGAGGGAATTATTAAACGATTCTTTTCATCAATTGAATGATGATATTCACCTATCAACATATAATCCCCCACTTTTCACCACTAATTACCACTGCTTAACCTCATGATACCTTATAAGCCTATTTTTGTAAAGATTAATTCCAAAAAAAAACACAATTCCAATGTAAAATTGTGTCCAACATTTTATTTCTTTATATAACTCTTACAGCCTTGGTTAGTTTGAGATTCCTGCCAATCCTTAAAATAATCAGCTACTAAAGGTTGACGAAAAATCTGGTTATTATAAACATAACCCATATAACCTGAACAGTGCCTATTTATAGCATCTATTCTTTCTCTAGATAAGAACTGATTAATAACAAAATCACTACTATTTAAAGTATTATTCAAAGTTAAATCCATCTCACTATATAATCTATTTCTAACCACATACATATGATCCTTATCCACACATGGTTCTAAACAATCAAAAGCATGAAGTTTAACACCATCTTCTGTGTACGGCATAGCTGTTTTCATCAGTAAAAAAGTAGACCCATCTTGACGATGATAGTTTTTAGTAGGATATTCTTCAAATAGATTAATCGTATTCATAATTGTATTTTTACCATTATTATCTAAAGAACCAATATACTCTCTACCAATCTTTCTAGATGCTTCTAAGTTCCCCACTGAAAAGAATCTTTTCTTAGCTTGATTAAATAATAATAAATCATTAGTCAAAGATTCCTTTAACTCAGATATAAACCTACTTTCTTCTACAGTTAATTTAGTTATTTTACTTAACTCATCAATACTATCTTTTAAGTCTAATGAATAATTATACATATCCGCTAAATTATCATCAGCATAAACTAGTTGTAAAGCTAACTGATCATTCTTATCAAGTCCCATACACAAATAACGATATAATTCCTTATTCTTATGTCGTCCTACTTGAAATATAATAAAGGGCTTATTATCTGCTCTTTTATATGGGAATGCTGTGTAATACTCTTTTCTAGAACTAAGTGTTCTAAATAAGTTATTAAGCATCTCATCATCATAAAAGGTTAAATTCTTTTCATAGTTTTGAATCTGCTCCCATTGTCCGGGAACATGATTAGCAATAAAATCTTCCTTACTATTAAAATTAGCAAAATTAAGGACTTCATGAGTTTTGCCATGTCTGATATTAGAGGCGTCTATTGTTAAATCAACTCCAAAAATATCATCTTCTATATAAACTAAATTCCAAGCATGAGCCCTAGTACTTAAATTTCCTAAAACATAATCACATTTAATACCCTGCCTATTTAATAATTCTTTATAAGTTAAAGCATATCCACAACAAACAGTCTTATCAGACAATAAAGCTAATAAAGAGCGAGTATCCTTAGATTTAGTAGAAGAACCAAGATTAGTTCTATCATAATCAATTTTCATTATTAAATATTGATAAATACTTGCGGCCTTAGTCATTTCATTCCAGTTAGGGTTTATTTCCTTTTCAATATGATAGATAGCCTCCATAATAGCTTGTAATTCATCTTTAGTATAAACAACATCTAAAGTATGAACAGTTTGCCACTGCTCTGTTTCTGGAGTCTCATTATTATAACTAGCTATTTTATCATCTTCATTACCATTTTCAATTCTAAAATACATATCATCTGCACTTAGAACTAAAATATCATCAGTAACAGCTAATGTACTAGGAATCCTGATACAAACCTTTTTATCCCTATGTTTTCTTAAATACTTATTAGCTGTTAAAATATCTTTTTTTGTTAATGAAGAATAAGATTTAACTAAATAGCCCTGTGATTCTAATATTTCTTCTACCGTTGTCATTTGAAAATACCCCCTCTTTAAAAACGCCTATATTATACCATACTTAAGTAAAAAAAGAAAGCCTAAAATAATCTAAGGCCTTACAGTAATTTTAAAAAGTTTAAATACTTGTAAACTTA
>JAVWCU010000034.1:0-11198 GCA_036648855.1 Bacilli bacterium | reverse complement strand
ATATGTATGGCAAGGATATAACTTCTAGTATTAAAACAACGGGTATTTATGATAGCCATAAAATTGGTAATCAAACTATTAATTATAGTGTAACAGATAGTTATAATCAAACAGTTACCTCTTCTAGAATTATTACAGTTTATAGATTTTATGTTTTAAATTTAGCTGATCAGTATCCTTCTATAACTGGAGGTTATGGAAGATATATAACCCAGGCAAGCCCCTATTATGGAGGTACTAAGCTCCTTTTTGGTATGGATGGTGGCCTATATGGGTCTGTTGTATCTGGACCTATGGAGCAAAGAAATGTATTATCAGGAGCCACTAATAATCCTATTAATTTAAGTAAATATAAGAGAATAGGTTTTAGTTATAGTTTGACTGATGCTGTTAATAGTTTTGAAGTAGGATGTTATCGAACTTTTACTAAGTTAGAGGATGCCCTTGCTCCAAGTATCTTTGCAAGGAATCTTAAAGTAACAGGAAGTAATTCAAGCAATGAAGTTCTCTTAGATATACCAAGTAATAGTGCACCATGCTATATTGGGGCTGTCATGTGGGCAACAGATGCAAATAATCCGTATACACGGACTTGGGTAGCAATAAGATATATTTGGCTAGAATAAGTTGAAAAGTTGCAGTTGTCAAAAATAATAGCTTATGCTATACTAAAGAAGTAATTGGTTGAGATAAAGAAGTAGTAAATAATAGTTTCTTTTTAGAGAGTTTACAGTTGCTGAAAGTAAATAAGAAATAGTTATTGAATTCATCTTTTGAACCCTTAAGCAAAACTTAAGCGTCATTCTAGCGTTAATAGAATAAGAGTGTATAGTAGTAACTATAAATTAAGGTGGTACCGCGATTATAATCGTCCTTAGGGATTATATAATTGTGGTTTTTTAATGCCAAAAAGGAGAAAATATGGAAAATAATAGCAAAGTAGACAATATTAAGAAACAATTAGCTCAGGATTTAGAGCTTACAACAACTAGTCAAATGTTAAATGACTTAAAAGTTAAATATTTAGGAAAAAAAGGTTTGATTACAGAATTAACTAAAGATATGGGTTCCTTGTCAAGTGAAGAAAGAAAGGAAGTTGGTGCTATATCTAATGAGATTAGAACTTATGTTACATCATGTTTAACTAAGTTAGAAGAGAGTATTTTAGCTAGTGAACTAGAAATTAGGTTGAAGAAAGATATGCTTGATCCAACTTTACCAAGTGTTAATTTGTCAGTAGGGGGAATTCATCCTTTAACTAGAATAACTTCTGAAATAGAAGACTTGTTTGTTTCTATGGGTTATAGTGTAGTATCAGGACCTGAAGTTGAACAAGATCTTTATAACTTTCAACTACTAAATTTACCAAAGAATCATCCGGCTCGGGATGCTCAAGATACTTTTTATATAACAGAAGAGTTCTTACTTCGTAGTCAAACCTCTCCTGTTCAAGCTAGAACTATGCTTGCTAATAAAGAACATACTCCTCTTCGGATTATTTGCCCAGGGAAAGTTTATCGAAGAGATGATGATGATGCAACACATTCTCATCAGTTTAATCAAGTTGAGGGTTTAGTAGTTGGAGAAAATATTTCTCTAGCTGATTTAAAAGGTACCTTAGAAGTTTTTGCTAAAAAAATGTTCGGTGAAGATAGATCAGTTCGTTTTCGTCCTAGTTATTTTCCTTTTACAGAACCTAGTTATGAAGTTGATGTATCCTGTTTTAAATGTGGTGGGTCAGGATGTAATATTTGTAAAGGAACTGGTTGGATAGAAGTGTTAGGTTCAGGTATGGTTCATCCTAATGTTTTAAATGCTTGTGGCTATGATGCTACCAAGTATACAGGATTTGCTTTTGGAGTAGGTATTGAACGAGTTGCGATGCTTCGTTATGGAGTAAGTGATATTAGAGATTTTTATACAAATGATTTAAGATTTTTAAATAACTATAATAGAGTGGAAGGGGATAAATAAGATGAAACTAAGTAGGAAGTTTTTAAGTGAATATGTTGATTTAGGAACTATTTCTGATTTTGATTTAGCCGAAGCTATGACTAGTGTTGGTAATGAATATGAAAGTATAACCCCTATTTCTACAGCTACTAATTTAGTAATTGGCTATGTTAAAACATGTACTATGCATCCTGATAGTGATCATTTACATGTTTGTACTGTAACAGTAGGATCAGGAGATGATTTAAATATAGTATGTGGAGCTCCTAATGTTAGTGCCCTAAAAAAAGTAATTGTAGCTTTAGTAGGGGCTGAGCTTCCTGGTGGAGTAGTTATAAAGAAAGGTAATATCAGGGGACAAGAATCTAATGGTATGCTTTGTTCTTTAGGAGAATTAGGAATTGAACACAAATATCTTAGTGAAGAAGATAAAACGGGTATCCATATTTTAGCTGATGATGCCCCTTTAGGAGAAGATCCCCTAGCTTATTTAAATTATGATGATACTTCTATTGATTTTGAGTTAACATCTAATCGAGGAGATTTACTTAGTGTAATAGGTATGGCTTATGAAGTAGGAGCTATCTTAAATAAACCAGTTAAATTGCCTACTATTAAAATTATGAGTGAAGAAGATGATATAAATAATTATTTAAGTCTTAATGTGACTACAGATACTTGTCCTTTATATTTACTTCGGATGGTTAAAAATGTCACTATTAAGGAAAGCCCTAACTGGCTTAAAGCAAGATTACTAGCAAGTGGTATTAGGTCTATTAATAATGTAGTAGATATTTCTAATTATATTATGCTTGAATATGGTCAACCTCTACATTTCTTTGATTATGCTTCTCTTGGAGCTAAAGTTAATGTTAGATGTGCTGAAGATTCAGAAAAACTTACTACTCTTGATAAACAAGTAAGGACGCTTACTAAGAATGATATAGTGATTGCTAATGAACAAGAAGTAGTAGCTTTAGCTGGAGTAATGGGTGGTTTAAATTCTGAAGTAGAAATTACTACTAAAGATATTGTTATTGAAAGTGCTATCTTTAATGCTAGTAATGTTAGGCTTACCTCTAAAACAGTATTAAGGAGTGAGGCTAGTAATCGTTTTGAAAAAGGACTTGATCCTGAAAGAACTTATTTAGCTATTAACAGAGCTTGTGAATTATTAGAATTATATGCTAGTGGAACTGTTATAAAAGGTGAACTTATTCATGATAAAACCATTAAAGAAAATAAGGTTATTGAAATTACTAAGGCTAGAATAAATAAAGTCTTAGGAATGACTTTAACAAGTTCAGAAATATTAGATGTAATGAAGAGACTTGCTTTTCTTGTTACTGTTAAAGAAGATACATTTTTAGTAGAGGTGCCATCTAGAAGAATGGATATTTCTATTCCTGAGGATTTAATTGAAGAAGTAGGTAGAATTCACGGGATAGAAAATGTTCATGGGACATTACCTATTGGAACTGGAACTGCAGGTAGTTATGAAAGAAATTATTTAAAAGAAAAGGAAGTTAGAAGTAGATTATTATCCCACGGTCTTAGCCAAGTTATAACTTATACTTTAACTAGTCCTTTAAATGTTAAAAAATATACTTTAGATGATTTTACTCCTATTGAGTTAAAAGATCCTATGTTAGATGATAGGAAATATTTAAGATATAGTTTAATCCCTTCATTATTAAATGTGGCAGATTATAACATGTCTAGAAAAACTAAAGATATTGCTATTCATGAAATAAGTAATATTTATTATAAAACTGGGGATGACATAATAGAAGAAAAAAAGTTAGCGGCTTTAATTACAGGAAATGTAATTACTAACGAGTGGCAACATTTATCTATTAAAAGTGATTTTTATTATACTAAAGGTATTGTTGAAGATTTACTAAATTATTTAGGCTTTAACAGAAGATATAGCTTTGAAAGTGGCACAGTTCCAAAAGAATATCATCCATATCAAAGTGCTATAATAAAGATTGACCGAGATATAATAGGCTATATAGGAATGGTTCATCCTAAGATAAGTAAGACTCCTATATTTGTCTTTGAACTTAATCTAACTAAAATAATGAATATAAGTATTAGACAGATTAAAGATAAAGAAATATCTAAGTATCCTAGTATTTCTAAAGATATGGCTTTTTCGTTAGACAAGGAAGTAGTAGTAGCTGATGTTATTCAAACCATTAGAAAAGCTGGTGGTAAGCTATTAAGTAATATTAATATTTTTGATGTCTATGAGGGAGAAAATATTGAGGCAAATAAAAAGTCAATTGCTTTCAATTTGACTTTTATGGACCCTACTAGGACTCTAAATGATGAAGAAGTAATGACTATTTTTAATAAGATAATTAGTAGTGTTGTTACTACCAATAATGGTGTTTTAAGAGATAAATAGTTTTAGGCAAAGAATATTATTCTTTGTCTTTTTTCTTTACTCTAGTTTCTAGTATTTCTAATATTTGGTCTTTTAGTAATTGATCAGCATCAGTCCAAACTATTTCAAAGAAGACGCCCATTCCTGGTAAAGTAACTTCGTCATTTTCACTTATACTTTCTGTAATAGCAGCTTCTAAAGTTTCTTTACTATCTCCTGTAAAATTATTAATAATATGATTTCTAATATTTACATCCATATTAATCACCCTTTCAATATTATTCTTAACAGTTTATATATAAATATACAATTTATATTTTAAAAAATCTTTTTTTAGAGTATACTATATATTATAGAAGGAGGTCATAATATATGACATGGATTATTTTAGGAGTTATCATTCTTATTATTTTATTACTCGTAGTTTTTATATTTGCAACTTATAATGGGTTAATTAGTCTTAGAAATAGAAAGGATGATCAGTGGGCTCAAATAGATGTACAGTTAAAAAGAAGGGCTGATCTTATTCCAAATTTAGTGGAAACAGTTAAAGGATATGCTAAACATGAGAGTGGGACTTTAGAAGCTGTAATAATGGCTCGTAATTCTTTTGTAAGTGCTACTACTCCAGAAGCTGAAATTAAAGCATCAGGAGAGATAACACAAGCTTTATCTAAGTTCTTTGCTTTAACAGAAAGTTATCCAGAATTAAAGGCTAATGCTAATTTTATGGGATTACAAGCTGATTTAAAAGAAACAGAGGATAAGATTAGTTATGCAAGACAATTTTATAATGATGTTGTATTAACTTATAATAATAAAGTAGAAATGGTACCATCTAATATTGTGGCATTACTGTTTGGCTTTAAAAAAGGTGCGTTCTTTGAAGTGACAGCTGCTGAAAAGGAAACCCCAAAAGTAGCATTTTAAAGATTGGATTTGCGTAATTGCAAATCTTTTTTGGAGGAAACATGAAAAAGCATTTGAAATATATCCTTATATTTTTGCTTATTTTTATCATACCTTTAGGGGTTAAAGCAACTGATATAACAGATAAACTATATATTAATATCAAAATAGAAACAGATGGTTCTTTATTTATTAAAGAAATTGCCTCTTTATCTGGTAAATATAAAGGCAGATTAAGGGACATCCAGTTTAGAAATAATAAGGCTCCTCATTTTACAGGTGTTTATCAAGACTTTGCCGGTAGTGACATTTATAATGGATCAGCTATTACTGATTTAAAAGTATATGATATTTTAGATACTTATAATTTTGAAATTCCTGATAATATTATTTTAAATAGAGAATTTGAACTTGTAGAAGAGGCAAATAATGGAGATTATGGAGTATATACTAAAGAAGATACATCTACGGGGACTTATTTAAAGATATTTAATCCGTCTTCTAAAAAGTCTTTATTTTATATGGAATATCGAGTAAAAGATGCAGTTGTTGTCCATAATGATGTAGCTGAATTAGCGTGGAATGTATTAGGAGATTCTTATCAAGAAAATATTAATAAGTTATTAGTTAGGATAGAACTACCTAAAGAAAATAATGATTTAAGAGTTTGGTTACATGGTCCACTACATGGTACAATTGAACATAATAGCAATATTTTAGCAACTGTTCTTTATAACTCTTTAGATAGTTATAATCCTGTATCTGTTAGACTAATGTTTGATAAAGGGGTTGTACCTAATGCTACCAAGAAATCTAATCTAGATGGTAAAAATATCATTTTAGATTATGAACAAAAGCAAGCTGATATAGCTAATGCTAAAAGAGAAGAAGAGTATGCTAAAGTTTTACAACTAGCTAAACATTATTTAAATATTGCTAAGAGAGATTTAGATATAGATGCTTATAATGAAGCATTAGGTTATATAAATCAATTAAATAATAGTGCAGATAAAACAGCAATATTAAATACTTTACCAGAAATTAGAGCCTTGATTGAACCGAAATTAGTAAATAATGCTAAGGCATCTTTAGTAAATGTAAAAAAGGATAAGAAAGAAGAAAATTTAAATAAAGCTGAATACAACATTTCTTTATTACTGCCTGGAGAAGAAAAAGAAAGGTTACTAGTAGAATTTAACCAATTAGAAGTTCTAGTTGAACAACATTTAAACATGGTAAGAATCTTCATTTATATCATAACTGGATTATGGTTTGGGGCTGTTATTCTTACTATTTGCCTTGTTAAAATTAGATATAATAAAAAAGTTAAATCAGAGTTTACGGGAGTCTACTATAGAGATTTTCCTGCTGATTATGGTCCAGGGGTATTAGAATATTTAATGAAAAAAGAAATCACAACTTTAACATTCTCAGCTACTATTTTAGATTTAATCAGGAAAAAAGTCATTTCCTTTGAAGAAATACCAACAACTAAGAAGAAAAAGGATTATATGTTCAAAAGAAATTCGACTACTTTAGAATTAACTATGTCTGAAGAGGAACTTTTAACTTTATTATTTAAGATAGTAGGAGCAGATAATCAAGTGACACTTAACCAAATAAAAGATTATGGTAGTGAAGAAACTAGAGCTAAAACATTTATATCATATTATAATAAACTGAAAGATACTATTAAAACGGACGCTATTAAAGAAAATTTTTATACTACTAAAACTAAATGGAAAACTTTAGAAATATTGCTAGTATTAATAGGGGGAATTAGTTTATTAATTTTTAGTTTTATGTATGACCTTTTTATATTATTTATTATAATAATAGTTTTAATTGGAATAGGGATTATCTATACGGTTAAGCCTTTATTTCGTACTGCTTATGGTAAAACTCAATATGAAATGTGGAGTGCTCATAAGAGATTTCTTTTAGACTTTGGACGCTTTCAAGAAAAAGATTTGCCTAGTGTTGCTTTATGGGAACGATACTTAGTGACCGCTACTGTTCTTGGATGCGCTAATCAGGTTCAGGATAGTATGCAGATTCATTTAACTAATATGGATAGTACAGTATCTGATAGTTCTATTTATGGAGATATGATGACTATTCATATGATGAACCATTTGTTAGATGCTAATATTGCCAGTGTAGTTGCAGAAACAGTTAGTAGTGCCTTTAATGTTTCTAATTCGACTATTGCTACCGCTAACAGTGTAGCAGCATCAGGAGGCGGCTTTGGAGGCGGTTCATCTGGTGGAGGAGGTTCTTTTGGTGGAGGCGGTGGAGGTGGCCGTTTCTAACTCTTAAAATAAGGCAAGTTGAAAGGCCTTTTTCTTTACCAAAAGTTAAAAATTAGTTATACTAGTAGTAGAGTTGGTGATTAGATGTATGTAAAAATCAGGGATAAATTAATAGAAGTAGTAATAGATAAAAAGAAAACAACTAAGAATACTTATATGCGAGTAAAAGATGATGGCAAGATTTATCTAACTACTAATTATTTTACTAGTGATAAAAAGATAGTAGAATTATTGGAAAACCACTTAGAACATATAACAAAAATGGTAGAAGACCTAGATAAAAAACAGGCCTATTTAAAAAAGTTCTATTATCTAGGTCATGTTTATGATATAGTTTATACTAATATAAATGAGATCAATTTAGGAATAGATAAAGTATTTGTAGGAAGAAATCTCGATATAAATAAGTGGTATTTAGGAGAAGCTAAAACTATTTTTAAAGAACATCTTGATTTATTATATAGAGATTTTCTTTATAAAATACCATATCCAAGTTTAAAAATTAGATCTATGAAGACTAGATGGGGAGTTTGTCATACTAAAGATTATACTATTACTCTAAACCTAGAATTAATAAAGAAAGATATTTCCTGTTTAGATTATGTCATAATACATGAACTAGCTCATTTAGTAGAAGCTAATCACAAAGCCGCATTTTGGAAAATTGTAGGTGAACATTGTCCTAATTATAAAGAAATTAGAAAACATATGAAAGAATATGAGTAGAGGTAATTATGTTAATAACAAGTACTGATAATGATAAAATAAAGGAATACTCTAAATTAAAAGAAAGAAAATATAGAGATCAAACAGGGGAGTTTTTAATAGAAGGTCCTCATTTAATAGCAGAAGCATATCGAGCTGGCATTGTTAAGGAACTTATTTTAGAACAAGATGCTGTCCTTCCTTTAAATGCTCCAACTATTTATGTTACTAAAGATATAATAAATAAACTAAGTGAGGTAGAAGCTCCTACTAATGTTATGGCACTTTGCCGGAAGATGGAGATCAAAGAAGATATAGGAAAAAAGATTCTTATTTTAGATGGGATTCAAGATCCTGGTAATTTAGGTACTATAATTAGAAGTAGTAAAGCTTTTCATATAGATACTATTGTTTTAGGGGAAAATACAGTTGATGTATATAATCCTAAAGTGATTAGAGCTACACAAGGAATGATATTTCATATTAACATTATAAAAAAAGAGATAGAACCTTTTCTTCTTTCTTTAAAGCAACTAGATATTCCTATCTATGGTACTAAAGTGGAATATGGCAAGGATGTTAGAACTTTAAAAAATAAAGACAAGGATACTTTTGCCTTAATAATGGGTAATGAGGGTAATGGAATTAGATCTGAAGTTTTAGATTTATGTGATAGTTATTTTTATATAGAGATGGCACCTGATGTTGAAAGTCTTAATGTAGGAGTAGCGGCTAGTATTATATTATATGAACTGGATCGGAGGGATTAGATGGCATATTTAAAAATAGGTAAAATTGTCAATACGCATGGTATTAAAGGAGAACTACGAGTTTTATCTGACTTTGAGTTTAAAGATAAAGTCTTTAAAAGTAAAATGACTGTTTATATAGGTAAAGATAAAACAGAAGAAGTTATAGTAACGTACCGGCATCATAAGATATTTGAGATGATTACTTTAGAAGGATATACTAATATTAATGAAGTTTTAAAGTATAAGGGTTTAGATTTATTTATTGATGCTAATTCTTTAAAATTAGGAGAAGATGAGTACCTAGATACAGATTTAATTGGTTTAAAAGTGTTAAGTAGTACTGATTTATCAGAACTAGGAGTAATAACAAATGTTAGAATTATGGCTAAAGGTAATAAATTATTAGAAATAGAAGATAAAGGAATAGTTAGTCTTATTCCTTATCAAAAAGAATTTATTAATAAGGTTGATATCAAAAAGAAAGAAATAGTTGTTAAAACTATTCCAGGTCTACTAAAATGAAAATAGATATTTTAACTTTGTTTCCTGATATGTATAATGGTTTCTTAACAGAGTCAATTATTAAAAGAGCTATTCTTAATAAGCAAGTTGAGCTGAAAATTCATAATTTTAGAGATTATTCTACTGATACTCATCATAAGGTAGATGATACTCCTTATGGTGGAGGAGCAGGTATGGTACTTACTTGTCAGCCAATCTTTGATGCAGTAGAAGCATTAAGAGATGATTCGGCAACAGTAATTATGCTAACTCCAGATGGAAATATGTATAAGGAAAGTATGGCCTACGATTTAGCTAAGTTAAAACATATTATTTTATTATGTGGTCATTACGAAGGCTTTGATGAAAGAATTAGGTCAATAGTTGATATGGAAATATCTATAGGTGATTACATTTTAACGGGTGGGGAATTACCTAGTATGGTGGTGGCTGATTCTATTATTCGTTTACTTCCAGGAGTTATAGAAGAAGATAGTCATATCAATGAGTCATTTCATGATAATTTATTAGATTACCCTACTTATACCAAACCGGCTAATTTTAGAGGCTTAGAAGTACCGTTTGTATTAACTAATGGAAATCATGCAGATATTATAGAATATAGAGAAAAAATGCGTTATAATAGGACTAAAGAAAAAAGACCTGATTTATTAGAAAAGTAGGTGGAGTTATGCCCATTAATCAAAGATATTTAATAGTTAAAAACAAGGATGAAAAGAGTATCACTTGTTTTGAATATGATAAAATTAAGGGCGTAGATATTAGCCCTAAGAATAATATTAAGTTTACAGACGCTATTAATGTTAATAAAATGGTTTTGATTAATCCTTCTTTAATTGAGAAAATGATTGATAAAAAGATTAGTAAAAGATTTGACAAATTATTAAAAATTTTAGCAATTATCTATGATGATAATGATGATACCGGAACTGGTTATAGAGAAGCACTTAATGAAATTACCAAGTTTAGGCTAGAAATTTATACAAAATATAAAATGTATATGGAAGAAGCTAAGCTTACAATTGCTTTAAAAAAGTTAACTATTTTAGAGAATGAAGTTTTAGAAAGACTTAATACTTTAACTAGTACTTATTCTCAATTGAAAGAAGGTAAGAGTCGTTAAAATAATGCTTGCTAAGTAAGCAGAATCTGTGCTATAATTTATTTCGTTAGTGATCCGCTTAATAACTTAAGGATAGTTAATTATGATCACATAAAAAACTAGAAGGAGAGATATCATGAATGTAATCGATAAGATTAATGCTAAACAAATGAATCCAAATATTCCAGAATTTAGAGTAGGGGATACTGTTCGTGTTGATGTTAAAATCGTCGAAGGTAAAAGAGAACGTATTCAGGCCTTTGAAGGACTTGTAATTGCTCGTAAAAATGGGGGAGTTAGTGAGACATTTACTGTACGTAAAGACTCTTATGGAGTTGGAGTAGAGAGAATATTCCCTTTACACTCACCTAATATTGCTACTATTACAGTAGTTAAAAAAGGACTTGTTAGAAGAGCTAAATTAACATTCTTAAGAGGATTAGTTGGACAGTTCAAAATTAAAGAACGTAGAGATAAATAAGGGTTTCCTTATTTTTTCTTTTCTCTAATTTATTAAATATTTACTTAATTTCAGAATAAAACTATTTATT
>JAVWCU010000033.1:9616-11466 GCA_036648855.1 Bacilli bacterium | reverse complement strand
CGGCTACGGTCATGCTGCCAGTGACTGCTCGAGTCGGGTTGTAGCTAAGTCATAGGCTTGTCAACAAATGTGTGTAAATTAAAGCCCTTATAAATTGAAAATCAAGATAACTATCTTGGTTTTTTATATGTCTAATTATCTTATTATTTAGTGCTTTTTCTATTAAAAATTGACTTTTAAAGGCTTTAGTGTTATAATAGCAGACATATTTATAAGAGGGGGTACTTATATGAAAATACTAAATTTGAAAGGTAAGAATGCAGGCTTAAAAATAACTTCTTTATTTACAACAGCTTTAATAGCAATCACGATGTCTGGCTGTAAAATTAATAGAGAGTTGCCATCAGGCAGTGAGATTGAAACATATATTAGTTTAAATAAAGATATTTTTGGTGATAAGACTTTAATTGACCAAGAATATTTTAATGGAGATAATTTGCCTTTTATTGGTACGGATAATTTAACTTTAAATAATGATCTATTAGCTAAATACAATGAAATATTCAAATATTATAATTATGTGGCTCAAATGGATTTGGCTTCATTTAAGGTAGAACCAGTTGACATAGTTAACAAAGATGGTAAATATTTTTATGGAAATATAGAGATTAATGCTACTAATTTATCAACAGTTGTAAATGAAATGATTTCTGTTCAGTTTAAACAACCCCTACTACCATTAGAAGTTATAATATTTATGGAGAGTATCGAATTTTCTAAACTAGTAAATAATAGTCTTTTAATTTATACAAATACTATTAAAGAGGCAAATGGTCCAGCTCAGACTGATAATGCGGCATTTTTAAATAGACTAAGATCAGAGGATATAGAAAATGATTATTTTAAAAGATTACTTGAAGTATATAAGTTAACTCCGGCTGAACTTAAGCAGGTTTTAGAAAAAGATTTGAGAAATATTATTAAGAATAGTTTAATAAAGGATAATTGTTTACCTAATACTATTATTATGTTTTGTACATATATTTGTAATATTAATAATTTGGAAATTGATTCTATGTCATTAATTGAACAAGCAATGAAAGATTATAAAGAGACTTGTACAAGTAAAGAGAATATAGAAAAAGCAGATAGAGAATTAGAAAATTATAAAGATTATATTAAGGGTAATAATGATTATGTTAATGAGATTAAATATTCTTTAAATATAGATTCTTCTTTAAAGACTACATTAATAGAGACAATTAAATTATCAAAGAATTATTTTATTTCAGCAAATGATTCTACAATATATAATGAAAGAATTAGGGATTTGAAAGTAATTATATCAGAAACTGAAGATACACATTATGATTTATCTAGTAATACAATGATTATAAATAAGTCTGATCAAGATATAGATAGTTTGTTAAAAATGGTTAAGACAATGTTTATGGTTACTATAGATGATCAGGATAATAAAAATGTTCAGATGTTAATTAAGTATTTTACTGAAAAGGGTAAAAATAATGAAGAGTTAATTAAGACTCTAGGTAATGCACTTAATTATTTTGATAAGATTAATATGTATAGTATATTATATAATGAAGGTTTTGGCAGTTTATTAAATAGTATTAAAAATGATGATATAAAAGATATATTAAGTTTGTTAGAGACAGGTGAAATTAGAATAGAAGAGGGAATTGAGATGCTTAATAGACTTCAAAGAAAGGCTAAAGAGCCACCTTTAGTACCACCAGTTACTGGTGCTACTAATCCATCTTCAAATGTAAATTCGGGACCAAGTTCGGTTCCAAGTTCTAGCTCAA
This sequence comes from Bacilli bacterium, assembly GCA_036648855.1. Taxonomy (GTDB): domain Bacteria; phylum Bacillota_I; class Bacilli_A; order RF39; family UBA660; genus Faecenecus. Next base: position 9,700 of record JAVWCU010000033.1, on the reverse strand, counting down.
GTTCTAGCTCTAGTTCTAGTTCAAGTTCAAGTTCCAGCTCAAGTTCAAGTTCAAGCTCTAGTTCTACTCCAAGTTCTAGTTCAA
>JAVWCU010000033.1:0-9516 GCA_036648855.1 Bacilli bacterium | reverse complement strand
AGTTCCAGCTCAAGTTCAAGTTCAAGCTCTAGTTCTACTCCAAGTTCTAGTTCAAGTTCAGTAACAGAGGATAATAGTGGTAACACTAATGAAGGCGGACAGTTGGATGGAGATGGGGGCTTTGCTAGTTTTGACGGAAATCAAACTTCTTCCAGTAGTCTTGGAAAAGTTTATGTTAAAGAATAGTAATATTTAGGAGTAGCCTTAGGGCTATTCTTTTTTTCAGTCATATTTTATTGACACTTTCTTAATATTTAGTTAAAATGATACTAGATTAAAGATTAGGAGAATAGATATGAGAAAGTTAACAAATAAGGAAATAAAAGTATTGATATTAGGTATAGTATTAACTATTGTAGGGTTATTTATTATTGGGGGAATATATTATTATTTTAATAATAAAAATATTAATAAACTTTTAACTGATAATAAGGAGTCAGCACTTCGTTTTAAGAAGGAGTATGAGTCTTTAAATGGGATAACTTTAGAGTCTTTAAAAATTCCATTTTTAGAGATGCAAATTCCAGATGAAAATGCAATGGTTTATTCAAGTATAGAAGAAATTATGGATGTTTTAGATAAGGGAACAGGGATTATTTATTTTGGGTTTCCTGAATGCCCTTGGTGCCGTAGTGCAGTGCCAGTTTTAATTGATGCTGTTAAGGAGACTGGAGCTTCAAAGATATATTATTATAATGCTTATCCAATTAGAGATGTAAAACATTTGGATGATAAGGGTAATATAGTTATAGATAAAGAGGGTACTAAGGAATATTATACTTTGATTTCAAAATTAGCGCCGGTTTTAAAACCGTATGAGGGTTTAAATAATGAACAGATAAAAAGATTATATTTACCAACGGTATTATTTGTTAAAGATGGTAAGATTGTAAAGATGCATGAGGGGACTGTTGAATCTCAGACTGATCCTAATATTAAGTTAACAGAAGACCAGAGGAAGGAACTTAAAGAAATATATAAGGATGGTATTAATAAGACTATTCTATGTAAGGGTGCCTGCTAGAAAGAAGGATTTATGGGTATATGGAGTACTAAAGATATAAAGGAATATTATGTTTTAGTAAAACCAATTCTTCAAAGTGCAGAATTTAAAAAAAGAAAAGATTTTCTTCATCATCAAGATTCAGTATATGACCACTGCCTAAGAGTGTCTTTAAAAGGATATAGGATAGCTAAGAAATTGAAATGGAAAAATAAAGAAGAGTCTTTAAAAAATGTTGCAGTAGCGGGTTTATTACATGATTTTTATGATAAACCTTGGAGAGAAACTAATCTTGACCCTAGATTTTTCAAAAAGCATGGTTTTACTCATGCTAAGGAAGCTTGTAAGAATGCTTATGTTTATTTTCCTCTATTAATGAATCCAGTTATTGAGGACTCTATTGTGAAACATATGTTTCCTTTAAATAGAGCCCTACCTAAATATAAAGAAAGTGTTATTATTACTTGTTCAGATAAAATAGTATCATTTGAAGTGTTTTTACATCCTAAGGAATTACTACGTTATTTAGGAGCAAAAGAAGATCCAATTAAAAAAATAAAAAGGTTAATTAAAAAAGATGAATAGAAGCTAGTTTATTGTCTTTATGAACTGTATATGTTAAAATAAACCCAATTAAGGGGGATGGAAATATGAAAAAGGCCGTAACTCTACCAAATAGGGAAAGAAGATTAAATACTTTTTCTACTTATATGTGGTTTTTTCTTATTTTTAGTTTCATAGGTTGTATTTTTGAAATGATCCTTTGCTTTTTTCAAAGAGGAGTTATTGAAAGTAGAAGCGGTTTAATATATGGACTTCTTACTCCTATATATGGAGCAGGGGCTGTTTTATTAATTCTAATTTTAAGAAACCAGAAGAAAGATATTCATATATTTCTAACAGCAATGCTTTTTGGGGGAATATTTGAATGGCTTTGTTCATTTTTCCAAGAACTACTATTTGGGACTATATCTTGGGATTATAGTAAGTATTTTTTGAATTTCGGTGGAAGGACCAGTTTATATCATATGATAGGCTGGGGAATTCTTGGGTTTATTCTAATAAAATATATTGTTCCAGTTATAGATCGTGGAATTAAGTTAATTCCTAATAAATTAAATAAGGTTCTTACTTATATTATTACTATATTACTATTATTAAATATTTTAATTTCTGCAGGGGCTTGCTATAGACAATCTGAAAGAAATAAGGGACTTGCTCCCAGTAATGGTTTAGAGATATTTTTTGATAAAACTTATCCAGATAGTCTTTTAAATAAAATATATGCTAATAAGAAAAATAAGTAAAGGTCGTGAAGTAGATGCGATTAAGTAATAAATATATTAACTGGACTAATTATATTTTATCAGGTGTTGGAATTATAATTTTAGGAATAATTATAATTGTAGGAAGTAGTGGTCTTTATAAGAATACTATTGAATTATTGGTTTTTGTGTTTTTACTTAGTGGCTTATCTAAATTACTTAGTGCTTTTTTAAAGAAGAAACAAAAGCATAGATTTGAGAATATTATTAGAGCGGGATTAAGTATAGGTCTTGCCTTAATTATGACTATATTTCCTAATGTTCCAATCTCTCTTTTACCAATCTTATTTGCTATATATTTAATATTTAATGGTTTAGTTAAGTTGTTAGAATATTGGTTTTTAAGAGAAAACAAGCAGAGTGGGAGATTAGTTAGTTTATTCCTTTCTACTTTTTTCTTAATAACAGGGGGAATTTTCTTATTTTCTCCTTTAGGACATTTACCTACTATTTTAGGAATAATGGGTGGATATTGTATTTTATTTGGACTTGAGGAAATAAAAGAATTATTAATTGAAATAGTGTCTCCTACAACTAAGGATAAAATAAAAAGACAAGTTAGAGTTAGTTTACCTACATTTTTTGATGCTTTTATACCTAGGAAGTTTTTAACAGAAATTAATCATTATTTTAATACTTCTACTAATAAAGAACAAATAGTGTATATTGATAAAAAAGAAGATAGGGATATTGATTTAGAAATATTTATTCATGTTGCGCCTAGTGGTTTTAATCAGTTTGGGCATATGGATATTTATTTTGATAATCAGATTATTTCTTATGGTAATTATGATGAGAGTTCTATGAGAATCTTTGATAGTACTGGGGATGGAGTTTTCTTTTCTATTGATTCTAAATCGGCTAAGGATGATTATATATCTTTTTGTATTAGTCATAGTAATAAGACTTTGATTGGTTTTGGGCTTAAATTAACTACTAAGCAGAAGGAACAGATTAGGGCTGAATTACAGGAGATTATGGCTATTACTGTAGAATGGGAACCTGAGGCAGTTAAGGACTTTAAAACAGACTCTTTTATACCTGATAAAGTATATAAGGATTATGCTAGTAATTTATATTTAGCAACAAAGGCTAAGTTTTATAAATTTACAACAGGTAAGTTTAAAACCTATTTTGTTATGGGAACTAATTGTACTTTATTTGCAGATACTATTGTGGGAAAAACAGGAACGGATATTTTAAAAATGGTTGGTATAATTACTCCTGGAACTTATTTAGATTATTTAGAAGATCAACTTAAGAAAACTAATAGTATGGTTATTAGTAAAACTATTTATAATAAAGAAACTAAAAATCAAATAGTTAAAACCAAGACTAATAAACTTAAGAAAAAAAGTAGAAAAGGGTTGTCATCATAACCTTTTTTTTGATAAACTAAAGAAGTACTTATATGCCGACATAGTATAATGGTATTACGAGGCCATGGTAAGGCTTTAATCCGTGTCCGATTCACGGTGTCGGCACCAGAAAGCAGTAACTCGAACTCCCTATAAAATAAGGGCTGTTCGAGTTTTTTATTGATAAAAGCCTTATCATATTAATGCTTTTGCTAAATAATTTGTTTTCTTGAAAGGACAATATTATGATGACATTTGTGGTGACATTTGTGGTGGCACAGGTTATAATTAATTAAAGGTATGAGGAGGTGTTTTATGTTAGAAACAATTGAAGATAGTAGAAATGAGTTTAAAGTAAAATTGACTGATAAATTTGAAAGTGAAATAATAGCTTTTTTAAACAGTGATGGTGGTAATATTTATATTGGTATCGATGATAAAGGCAAAATAGTAGGTATAACTGAAAATATTGATTTAATACAAAGAACAATTAAAGATAGAATTAAGAATAATATATGTCCATCAACATTGGGTTTGTTTGATGTAATAGTAAAAGAAAAAGAAAACAAAAAATACATTCAAATAATAGTAGCAAAAGGTAATGAAACTCCATACTATTTAAAAGGAATGGGTATGAGTCCTGATAGTTGCTTTATTAGAGTAGGAAGCAGTATTGAATCAATGAGTAGTGAATTAATACTTAATGTGTTTTCTAAAAGAACAAGAAACTCATTAAAAAATATTGTATCTCCAAAACAAGATTTAACTTTTGCTGAGTTGAAAATATTTTATAAAGAAAAAGGATTTGAAGTAAATAATAATTTTTTAAGGCAATTAAATTTATTTACCAATGATGACAAGTATAATTATCTTGCTTATTTGTTAGCGGATAATAATGATATACCGGTAAGATTTGCTAAGTATGAAGGAAATGATGTATCTATTTTAATTGAAAATGAAGATTATGGAAATTGTTCTCTTATTAAGGCTACAAATAAAATATTAGACAAGCTTCAAATAGAAAATAGAACATATACTAAAATAATGCCTACTACAAGAAAAGAGATAAAAAAATTTGAATTTAATGCTGTAAAAGAAATTGTTACAAACGCTATGGTCCATAATGACTGGACTAATGGTTATTCACCAAAATTTGAAATCTTTGAGAACAAAGTAGTAATATCATCAAATGGAGGAATTCAAGAAGGTGTATCACAAGAAGAATTTTTGCAAGGATTTTCAAATCCAAGAAATCCTGAATTAATGAGAGTTTTTAATAATTTAGATTTAGTAGAACAGTTAGGAACGGGAATTATAAGAGTTTTAAAATATTATAATAAAAATATTTTTGAATTTTTTCCTAATCATATAAGGGTTAGTATTCCGTTTAAAGAAAATAAATTTATAGGTAAAAATGAAACACAATTACATTTTTATGATATTAATATGTCTAATATTGATAATTCTATTTTAAAGTTAATTATGGATAAACCAAATATTACCCAGGAAGAATTATCACATTTATTAAATGTAAATATTAGAACGATTAAAAGACATTTTAAAGAGTTAATAGATAATAATTTTATTGAACGAGATGGTGCTAATAAGAATGGATATTGGAAAATAAATAGAGAGTACATCGTAAAAACAATGGAAGATTTAAATGTTTTTTAGTATGATGATAACTCATTAGATGATGAAAAGAATCTTGCAAATTATCTCATAACTTATTTACCTCAAAAATATGATTTAACAGATATTATTCATGAAATTAACCATAAGGTTAGTTCATATATAGTTTTATTAAAGCCTTATAATTTTGTTAGTGGAATATCACTTATTCTTGAAAAGAAAATGCTGTAATAGAATACAATAATGACTTGAATCAAGGAATTAATGAACTCATGACTTTAGATATTATAAAAAAACTGAAAGAATTGAAAATTGATGTTAATTCAACCGCTTCATGGCAAGAAAATCTTTTTCCTATAATTATTCCATTTTATGAAAAAATGTAATATAATGCTTTTAGTAACGGAATTCGGTGTCAAAATAAGACATAAGAAAGGCACCACTTGGAATTCTGTTCGAATAGTTCGAACTTTATATAAAAAGTATAGATAAACTATAAAGGTTAATATAAGACAAAGGGGTGATAACAATTAAAAATTTGAGTAATTTATATCCTTACGAAGTAGAAAATCCTTATCCTTATAATCCTGAATATAAAAATGCTAAATTTTTTAAATTAGTCAGGGGTAGTAAAATATTCTTAGCTATTGCTTCTAAAAAAGAATTTAAAAAGATACCTAGTGTGGATTATATTAGAATTATGGTTTTTCAAAATAATTTAAATAAAGCCTATAATTATTATTTAAATAAAGAGGAGATAATGGATATAAAAAAAGTTTTCTTTGATATTAATGATTACGGGGGAATTATGATTAACTGGTCTAATGATCCATATGCAAGATGTGAAATATATGCATCAGATAAATTAAAAGCACTTAAAGAAGAAACAGATAAAAAACAGGTTCCTAATAGACGATAAATATTTACTTAAAGTAGGTATTTTTTTATTGACAAAAGATAGTTATATATTGTATAACTGTATTAGTCAACTAACACAAGAGAGGTGATTAAATGAATTTAAGCTTTGATAGTAGGAGCCCAATTTATATACAAGTTGTTAATAAGCTAAAAGAAGAAATAATTTCGGGAGAATTTGCGCCAGGGGATAAGATATTATCAGTTAGAGATTTTGCTTGTACCTTGAAGGTTAATCCTAATACTATACAAAGAGCTTTAACTAACTTAGAAGAAGAAGGGTTTATCATAACTAAAAGAACCAGTGGTAAATTTGTAACTGAAGATTTAGTTTTTATTAAACAGAAAAAGAAAGAACTAGCCTCTTTAAAGGCTCTTGAATATTTTAAAAATATGGAGAACTTAGGTTTTACAAAAGAGGAGTCTTTATTAAATATTACAAAAGAAGGAGAAAAATAATATGGAAATATTAAAGTGTCAGAACTTATCAAAAAGCTTTAATCGTAAATCAGTATTAAAAGATATTAGCTTTAAAATAGAACCAGGGAAAATAGTTGGATTACTTGGACCTAATGGTAGTGGTAAAACGACTTTAATTAAAATGATTAATGGTTTGTTAATTCCTACTAAGGGAGAAATACTAATAAAAGGATATCATCCAGGAGTGGAAACAAAGAGAATTGTTTCTTATTTACCAGATAAGAATTATTTAGATAAAGATATGAAAGTTTCTGAGTTAATTACTTTTTTCAAAACTTTTTATACTGATTTTGACTCAGTTAAAGCTTATCAATTATTAGAACATTTAAATTTAAATAAAGATGATAGGTTAAAAACAATGTCTAAAGGTACTAAAGAAAAGGTACAATTAGTATTAGTGATGAGTAGGAAAGCTGAACTTTATATTTTAGATGAACCTATTGGGGGAGTTGATCCCGCTGCAAGGGATTATATTTTAGATACTATTTTAACTAGTTTTGAGGATAAAAATGCTAGTATTATTATTTCTACTCATTTAATAGCGGATATAGAGAAGATATTAGATGAAGTGATAATGATAAATAAAGGTGATATTGTTATGCAAGGATCATGTGATACGTTAAGAGAAAAGTCAGGTTGCTCAATAGATCAGATTTTTAGGGAGGAGTTCAAATGTTAAAAAAATTAGTTAGTTATGATTTTACTTCGTTATTTAAGGCTTTATTACCTAGTTATATTGTCTTAGGGATAATAACTATTGTTACTATGTTAATGGGCTTTTTAATGTCTTATATTACCCCTTTAAAATATGTATTTCCTTTAACAGTAACGGTTTTTATTATTACAGTTATTATTGTTTTGGTTTATACATTCTTTGTTTCAATTAAACATTTTTATCAAGATTTTGCTATGAACAGGGGGTATTTAATTCAAACTTTACCAGTTTCTAAGTCTTCTTTAATTTTTTCTAAAATATTGACTTCATTGATAACTATGTTAGTAAGTGGAATAGTTATTCTTGTTTGTATTAGTTTGTTATTATGGTCTCAGGGATCACTTGGTACAGTTATAGAAAGTTTACTAGATTTTCCAAAGGCTTTAGTTAATATGAATGGTATTATTTTTTATTTAATAATATTTATTATGTTAGGTTGTAGTTATTTAGTTCAACTACTTATGTTTTTTCTATCTATTGCTTTAGGTCAAATGAGAAATACTAATAAATTAATAGGCTCTGTTGTAGCTTGGTTATTACTTTATGTAGCTTATGAAGTGGTGGCTGTTTTAACAATAATAATGATAGCATTGTTTGTGCCTAATTTAGAAATTATTGTTAGTACTAATGTAGGCTTATTTATAAGTATAATGGCTAGTATTTATGCTAGTTTAGTTATAGTTTTTGCTATTGTATCGTTTGTTTCAATAAAATATATTTTTACAAAAAAAATAAATTTGGAATAGAATAATATCTAAGTTTCTTTGATAATGCTATAATTGAAATTGAGATTGAGGTATTTATGATAAAAGAAGTAAATAACAAAGTAGTAAAACCTAAACTTGTTAGTGAATTAACTCCTAGCAGGGGAGAATTAATTAAGTCATATGAATCTTATTATGATTTAGAATTTATTGATGATAGTTGGTTAGATTTAAAGGAACATATAGACTTTAGTGGTTGTATATTTAGAGACATTAGTTTTATTAGTTCTAGTTTTAATCATATCAGTTTAACTGATGTAATATTTGATCACTGCGATTTATCTAATATAAATTTATCTAATGTTGGAATTCACCGAGTACAATTTAAAAACTGTAAATTGACAGGGACAGATTTTTCTAATTCAACTTTGGAAGATGTAACTTTTGATAATTCAAATATGTCTTATAGTAATTTTTCAAATACTAAAATAAGACATAGTAGTTTTAATAGTAGTTTATTAAGAGAGAGTAGTTTTAACTATGTAACCTTTAAGTTAGTAACTTTTAGAGACTCTAATTTATTATTAGCAGAGTTTTTACATACCCCATTAATAGATATAGATTTTAGAACTTGTGAAATTGATGCTATAAAAATATCAGGTGATGAGTTAAAGGGCGCAATTGTTAATGAGATGCAAGCACTAGACTTAGTAAGGTTTTTAGGAGTAATTATAGAATAACTCTTTTCTTAAAATATATTTTATGATATGATTAATTTATAGAGTAGAGGGTGAGTTAGTATGAATAATAAAGATGAGAAGAAGACTAGTAGTACTAAGAAAGCATTTAAAGTAGATAAGACTGTAGTATTATGTGCTATTGCTATAATAGTTTTAGCTTTACTGGCTATTATTCCTCCTATGTTAAGAGTCTTTATACCTGTTGATTATTTTGAACCAGTTAAGACTCCAGAAGTAATCATTAATGAAAAAGTAGTGGTTTGTACAAAAAACAATATGGATGAAAATCAAGTTAAGAATACTTATGAAGAAAAGTATTATATGAGAGATGATATGCTTTATAAAAGTGAAACAGTTATTACTAATTTAGCAACTGAGTTTTCTTTGATTAAAAAAAGTGAATTAGTTCATTTGTGTGGTCTTTCAATATTGCCATATAAAGATATCAATGGTGTTAAAAGTGATTGCAATGCTGATGGAGTTGACCAAGTTGTAAGAATTTTAAATATTGATTATATGACAACTAAATTAGAAGATTTAGTTAATACTAAAACAGAATTTGTATTAAATAGTTCTTTAGCTAAAGTAGTATCATTAAAAGAAGCAGATAATTATATTTGTAAATAGTAAAAGGAGTTGACACA